>JBKJIP010000118.1:0-5549 GCA_046598515.1 Fimbriimonadaceae bacterium
CTTCCATTTCGCGAGTTCCCCACATCACCTTTCGGTTTCCGGCCCCGGGGTCCGGACCGAAGGTGCCTTCGATCAGCCACTTTGTCTTGTTGTATTGCGGGTTGTTCGCTTCGTAAATGATCCGCGAGATCGTCGGCCGGAGCATCAGGCTCTTGTTCGTGCCGAAGAAGAACTTCATCGTGGCCACGCCCAGATCGCTGGGATCCAGATCGTAGCCCTTGTCCTGCATCCAAAACTCGACCATGTCGATATCGAAGGACCGCTCGAGCGGCGTCGAAAGGGGTGGCTCCACATTGGCACCGAGCAAGCGATCAAACATGAGCCCGTGTCGCTCACCGCTACGGGCGCCCGCCAGCTTGTCCCAACCGACGTAGGTTCCGGCCTTGGCCGTCATCCACGCCTGCTGGAGGGTTCCGAAGGAGCTCGTGCAGGAGTCCATGGCCACGAACGCATTGTCCGAGAGCCGCATGTACTTCGCGATGAAGGTATCCGTGATGCAGTAGACCGGGACCGTTTCCTTGGTTCCGTCCGCCTTCACGACCTCACGCCCGGCGACCATCAGTTCGCCCGCGTCGCGATAGGCTTTATACGTTCCGCCGCTCAACTCCTTCGTGGCGACTTGACCAATGCAGACCGCGAAATGGGTCTGCTTGACCCCGTTCTTCTCCTGTTCCATGATCCCCGAGTGGGCTTGCCAGAAGACGACGCCCGCCCCGTTCATCTGGAGAACCTGCTCGACGGTCGGGTCCTGCAGACGGGTGGCTGTGTACCCCTTGTTGTTCAAGTCAAGGCGAATGCCATCGGTGGCATCGCTGAACTTGGTTGCCTCGAGCGAAAAGATCGTATAAGCGCGAACTCCGACCGGCATGTCTTTGGCTTGGGAAACTTTGCCCTGGAACGGCGACAGCGGCACCTTGGAGTCGGGCCGATTGTTGAGATACATCGTCGCATCCCCGTCCTTGAATCGAACCCAAACGTTATCGGTTTCGGGCGCGATGGCGGCGGTCGCGACATTGGATTGGCCCTTCGCCCAGGCGACGAGGTTAGCGTTCTGCTGAGAGCGGGGAAGCGTACGCCAGCCATTCATCTGCACACCCATCTGCGTCACCAAGGTGAGCTTGCTTTCTTCGGTAACCGAACCTCCGCCACCCCCACCGCCGCCGGTGGTGCCCACTCCACCTCCTCCGCCGCAGGCGGCAATAACGAGGATAGAGAGAAAGAGAAGGGAAGCACGATATCGCGTCATCACTCTGACTCTAACACGATTCCCGAATTCCGGGCTCACCCCACCCCCTGATACCCAGTCTGTAACTCCATGGCCGCCTCACCTCTCCCTAGTTTGCTCCGCTCACTGTCCTCTCCTAATGAGGAAAGGGTTGATTTACGCTTCGCGATACTCATTAAGAGCCCCGAAGATCATCTGCCAGCCTTTCTCGTAGTCGTCGGTACCGCCATCCTTCCAAGGATCGAGTTGGCGAGGCGAAACTTAGTCGATCCGTTCTCGCCTTCGCGGATCTCCATTCGCCAAAGCCAGACGGCCGGACCACCCCACTGCGCATCGTGTAGCCGGCAACGTCAATCGATTCGCCGGGCATCAGCCCGATCACGTTGCCCCATAGAATCTGCTCGGTCGCCATTACCGTTACGACAGCAGAGTGAACGATTTGGTTGCGTAGGTGTTGCCGAGTGAAGCGGATGATCTCTTTGGAAAGAACCGGCACACCCCAAAACTCGTCACTCGTAGTTCGTCACTCGTCACTCCACAAGAGTTTTCCACCGTTCAGGCGTCCGCTTTCCCCAAGTTCAATAAAAAAAGTGCAAAAAAGCTGCGACGCCTTTTTGCCACCTGTCGCGTCCTGTACCATTGCTTTGCCACCACATCTAGTGTTTGGCGGCGCGAAACGGGCATGGGCCCGATCGCAAAGGGAGAATGCGTCAACCGTGATCAAAACCGGAGTTTCCGGGGCGCGGAAGCACGCCTGAATATCGAAATGCACTGTCCATACTGCGGCTTTCCTGACCAAAAAGTGCTCGAATCGCGAGTCGCCCGAGAGGGTGAGGCGATTCGTCGCCGGCGGGAATGCCTGGCTTGCGGCCGGCGCTTTACGACATTCGAAATCCCCGAGCGACCGCGTCTCTTCGTGGTGAAGCGAGACGGATCGAGGCAGGAATTCAGCCGCGATAAAGTTCTATCCAGCATGGTCATCGCCTGCGGCAAGCGCCCGGTCCCCATGGAGACCCTGCGCAACGCCGCCTGCGATATCGAGCGGGACCTCTTCCAGGAATACGATGAAGAGGTTTCCACCGCCGTCGTCGGCGAGCGCGTCATGCGCGCTCTGGCGGGAATCGACACCGTTGCTCACGTCCGCTTTGCAAGCGTGTATCAAGAGTTCGAGACCCTGGGCGATTTCGCCCGGATCGTCGAGGGCGTGGGGCGATGACGGTTCAGACCGCCACGGGAGGGAACAGCAGAAAAACGCATACCGCACTTTGCGGATACCAATGCGGTCTCCTCCGTCTATCGCCCCAGGCTCAAGACGATCCCTCCCCTCTCCTTGCCGCGATGTTTGTGCGCGGGAGGGAGAGGGGGCAGGGGGTGAGGGTTCTCCGTCAAGGGAATCACTTGGCTCTTTGCGTCTTTGCACGTTTGCGTGAGGCAAGACTCACCGGCACAGCGATCTCACCCTCACCCCTAGCCCCTCTCCCTCCCGGCACGAACATCCGGCAAGGAGAGGGGAACCAGATTCTTGAAAATTTCCCCTCAGAATTTCCAGAAATGGGTCTACTATAATAGTAGACAAATACGTAGAATAACTCATGGAATGAGATATGAAAATCAACCGATACTTCACCGCGAATAAATCCAACCCATACGACGGGATTCCCTTCGAGCCCCGCACCAGCCAGATCAAGAACACCGATGGCTCCAGCGTTTTCAAGATGGAGAACGTGATGGTCCCCGCGTTCTGGTCGCAGGTTGCCACCGATATCCTCGCCCAGAAATATTTCCGCAAAGCGGGCATTCTGGAGGGCAACAAGGAGAACGCTCACCTCAGTGAGTGGACCAAGCCGGACGTCGATCACGAGTCCGATTCGCGTGAAGTCTTCCACCGCCTCGCCGGTTGCTGGACCCATTGGGGACAAGCCAATGGCTACTTCGACACCGAAGAGGACGGACAGGCGTTTTACGATGAGCTCAGCCACATGCTCGCCATGCAGATGGCGGCGCCGAACAGCCCGCAGTGGTTCAATACCGGCCTCCACTACGCCTATGGCATCGAGGGCAACGCCCAGGGTCACTACTATGTGAACCCGAAGACGAATGAGCTCGAGCGCTCCGTCAATGCCTACGAGCGACCCCAGCCCCACGCCTGCTTTATCCTCAGCGTCGCCGATGACCTTGTAAACGAGGGCGGCATAATGGACCTCTGGACACGTGAGGCCCGCATCTTCAAATATGGCAGCGGCGTTGGCACCAATTTCTCCAAGATTCGCGGCGAGTCTGAGCGCCTTAGCGGCGGCGGTCGCTCGAGCGGTCTGATGAGCTTCCTCAAGGTCGGCGACCGCAGTGCGGGCGCCATCAAATCCGGCGGCACGACTCGCCGCGCGGCCAAGATGGTCTGCCTCGACCTCGATCATCCCGACATCCAGACCTTCATCAACTGGAAGGTCGTCGAAGAACAAAAGGTTGCCGCCCTCGTGACCGGCTCCATGATCTGCGAGAAGCATCTGAACACGATCATGCGAGAGGCCGCCGGCGACAACAACCCGCGCACCAACGCCGGCCTCCGCAAGGCGATCGCCGAGGCGAAGGCGGTTCAGGTTCCCCTGAACTACATCCAGCGCGTGATCCAGCTTTCCGCCCAGGGCTTCACGAGCCTGAAGTTCGATGTATACGATACGGGCTACGAGTCCGAGGCCTACGTCACCGTATCCGGCCAGAACAGCAACAACTCGGTTCGCGCCAGCAACGCATTCTTCAGGGCCGTCGAAGAGAACGGTCAGTGGGATCTCATCAAGCGAACCGATGGCGGCGTCGCCAAAACCATCCCCGCCCGCGAGCTTTGGGAAGACATTTGCTTCGCGGCATGGTCCAGCGCCGACCCCGGCTTGCAGTACGACACGACCATTAACGAGTGGCACACTTGCCCCGAAGATGGCCGGATCAACGCAAGTAATCCCTGCAGCGAGTATATGTTCCTGGACGACACCGCTTGCAACCTGGCGAGCATCAACTTGGTTCGATTCTACGATCAGGAGACGGGTGCCTTCAACATCGAAGGCTATCAGCATGCGATTCGGCTTTGGACGATCGTGCTCGAAATCTCCGTCCTCATGGCCCAGTTCCCGAGCAAGGATATCGCCCAACTCAGCTACGACTTCCGCACGCTTGGCCTCGGCTATGCGAACCTCGGAGCACTGCTCATGCAGATGGGCATTCCGTACGACAGCCCCCAGGGCCAAGCCATCGCCGGATCGCTCACCGCGATCATGGGCGGCTTGAGTTACGCGGCCAGCGCCAATATCGCCAAGGAGCAGGGTCCCTTCCCTAAATTTGAGAAGAACCGCGCCCACATGCTCCGCGTCATCCGCAACCACCGCGGCGCGGCTTACAACGAGCGCGAATACGAAGGGCTGAGCATCAACCCCGTCGGCATCGACCCCGATGAGTGCCCGACCGACCTGCTGAAGGCCGCTCGCGAAGCATGGGATGAGGCGCTGACGCTCGGCGAAGAGTACGGCTATCGAAACGCCCAGGTCACCGTTCTCGCGCCGACCGGCACCATCGGTCTGATCATGGACTGCGACACGACCGGAGTCGAACCGGACTTCGCGCTGGTCAAATTCAAGAAGCTCGCCGGCGGCGGCTATTTCAAGATCGTGAACCAGTCCGTCCCGATCGCTCTCACGCAGCTTGGCTACAACAATGAAGAGATCGAGGAGATCGTCGCCTATGCGGTTGGACGCAAGACGCTCGACGGCTCACCTTATATAAACCACGAGACGCTCGAAGCCAAAGGCTTCACGCCCGAAAAGATCGAGGCCATCGAGGGCGGGTTAGAGAACGCTTTCGAGATCCAGTTCGTCTTCAACAAGTTCACGCTCGGCGAAGATTTCTGCCGCAACGTGCTCGGCTTCACAGACGAGCAGTTGAACGACTGGTCGTTCAACATGCTGCTCGCCCTCGGCTTCGCCAAGGAGCACATCGAGTTGGCGAACGAGTTCGTGTGCGGCACGATGACCACGGAGGGCGCTCCCTACCTCAAGCTCGAGCACTATCCGGTCTTCGATTGCGCAAATAAGTGCGGCAAGATTGGCAAGCGATACATCAGCTATGAGGGCCACATCCGCATGATGGCGGCGGCGCAGCCGTTCCTCAGCGGCGCGATCAGCAAGACGATCAACCTGCCTGCCGAGGCCGATGTCAAAGATATCGACAAGGCGTACTGGCTGTCTTGGACGCTCGGACTGAAAGCGAACGCACTCTATCGCGACGGCTCGAAGCTCAGCCAACCACTGAACTCGTCGAGCGACGATGCCGCCGCGGC
>JBKJIP010000302.1:0-4004 GCA_046598515.1 Fimbriimonadaceae bacterium
TGTCGGGGAACCTAAAGTCAACATCGACGGCGACAGATACTTGGTCGACGACGATCCGGGTTTACGACGACCTCGGCGGCGCCCACGATGTCACCATTAAGTTCTCCAACCGAACCAGCCCGCCCACGGGCGGACCCGCCGAAGCGACTTCGAGCTGGGATTGGGAAGCCACGGAAGGCACCAATGTTCTCGGTTCCTCGTCATCGACCGGGAACTCGAAACTGTTCTTTGATTCCAGCGGCAAGCTGCTCAATGCATCGGCCTTGGGGAACATCACTGTTCCGGGCAGCGGTGCCTCGGCCGCCTTCAACATCGGACTGAACTTCGGAGGCGTTAGCCAACTCGCGGCCGATACACAAGTCCAAGTGAGCAACCAGAACGGCCACGCGGCCGGTTCGCTCGACGGCTTTAACATCGGAAACGATGGCACGATCGTCGGAATCTTCACCAACGGCCTCACCCGTAATCTGGGTCAGGTCGCAATGGCGAACTTCTCCAACACGGCCGGGCTCCAGCGCGAAGGCAATAACCTTTGGCGAGAAACCAATAACTCCGGCCTCCCCGTAATCGGCACCGCCGGCACCGGCGGTCGCGGCTTCATGAGCGCCGGCTTCTTGGAGCAGTCGAACGTCGACATCGGCCAAGAGTTCACCGACCTCATCGTCACCCAGCGCGGCTTCCAAGCAAACACGAAGGTGGTCACCACCGTCGACGAAATGCTTCAGGATCTGCTCGCGATGAAGCGATGATAAACCTCCCCTTCTCCTTGATCGGATGTTCGTACCGATTAGGGAGAAGGGGTCGGGGGATGAGGGTTCCCCCGGAGCTCTAATCCACAAGCTGAGACGCAAACGCGTTTCGCTTCACGTGCGAGAAGTCGAATTCCGCTTCCTCTGTCCCCAAGTTCGATCCGGCGGGCAGCCCATCCAGGCCGACCTTTGCCCCGCGAACGTAGCGCTCGTAGTCTCCCGGATCGAGAAAGTTGTTCTGCGCCGTCTTTACGCGAAACGGACCGGGCAGTTCCATCAGCGCCACACACTCGATCGCGAGTAAAGGCTGGATCGAGTTCCATCCCTTAGCCTCAAACCGCTCGATCCACGAGCCAACCCAAGCCCCATCTTTCGATTCTGTCCTGACCCGGTAGAACGGGGTGAGCAGCCATCGAAAGCATGACATGGCCTGATCCCACTCGTCGAAGTGACCATGCCATTCATCGGCGTAGACGGTCAGCTCGCCGTCCGTTAGGGTGATTCGCACATCGAACTGTCCCGAGTCCGCTGCCTTCACCGTCAGCGACTCCGGCTCGCGAACAATCCAAAGATCGTTCTTGCGAAGCACAGTTTCAAGTTCATCAAACTCTTTCGAGTAGTCGTCTTCTTCCATCCACGTGTGGAATATCGGTTCACGACCCTTGACGTGAGGCTCAAGTCTCCCCGCCGATGTGCTACGAATGAGGCTCTCCTGCTGCTCGACCGGAACCTGCAAATCATCAAACACCTCCGCGCAGGCCAGCGTCACGGCTTCTTCTCGGCTTTCTGCGACGACCACTCGAACCGTGATAAATCCCTTTGCCGTCATCGAAGGAAGATCAATCGGGCCTCCCCGCACCTCGACCTCCCAGCGATTCGGCGGATAGCTCTTCCGCAAGCTCGGCCATTTCATGAGGAGGAAATGTTACCGTTCACATTGCGGCCTTCGAGGAACATGCTGGCAAAGAGGATTCGCAACCTAGACTTGATCTGGCCAATTCTGAGCGGTGTGAAACACCCTAAGGACATTTACAGCCACTTCATCAAACTCATAGACTATTACATGTCCATGACCACGGGATCGTTTTCGTACAACGACGTAGCGCATGTCTGGTCTCCTTCGATGACACGCCCTTTCATCGGGTCAGTCAACAGGGGGACTATGCCCCGGGAGACTAAGAAGCCCTGGTAAGCAGAGGCCGGTGCCGATCCTCGATGCTCTGAATTGTAAAGCCAAATACTTTGTACATCGCTCAGAGCAGCGGGGCTAAGAAATATTATCCTTTCGCTGCCATGCCTTTTGCATTCGTTCAAGCTCGCCTAAAGCCTCGTCCAGTGGCACTGCGTTGCCAGCCTTCACATCCAGAGAAGCTTGATCGAGCTCGGCTAACCTTTCCGCCGTAAAGAATGCATCCGCGTCAAATGGCTCATCCACCAAATACTCAGCAACTGCCTCAGCGACGACTTGGTCTACCGACCGAGTGCCGGCCGCAGATTCAATCTTTGCGTACAACGCATCCGAGATTCGAATTTCCTTCACCATCTGTATTGTACGATGGGAATTGCGCCTATGAATGAAGGATCTCCTGAAGGAACGGTCTGAGAGAACACTGACGAGTGGGAAACTCCGAGGCCGTCGCCGCGACACGATCATTCGCGGCCCACATTTGGCTGGGAATCCTTGAGCGCGAGCTTAATCGCCTTTTCATAGCGCCTCACCACGTACAATAGCGAAGTGGGCGACGAGGGTCAGGTTGGGAAGTTTCGCAAGCCTCGGGCTTTGGATCGCCACCTGTTCATCGGCTGGGCGGCAGACTCGGATCTGGTCAAGTCCTTTCAGGCGGGCAAGATGAATCTTGCTTCTTACGAGAATTCCGGGGAGATCCCGGGCGATGAGCCGGCACCCGATTTTGTGCGCGTCAATGGGGAGCGGATCGACGATGGCGCGATCGGTCTTCTCCTTGAAGAGCGCGGCTGGAAGCCGACGTTCTTGCGGGTTGTGGGGCGATGGAATTCGCCGTATCAGACCTTCGCGAACGTGCGTAGTCCCTGGGTTATTCCGGGCCTCATCGGGCTTGTTCCCCTGGTTCTGGGATTCCTATTCTTTGTTCTCTTTCGGATGCGTGCTTGACTCTTTCCGCGTCATTGAATAGAGACATGAAGGCTAGCACCGATTCAAATCCCCTGGGCATTCCCTTGCCCAAGATGGGCGATCGGGTGTTGCTGTTGGGCTGGGCACCCGACTCGGAAATGGTCCGCATGAACCAGGTTGAAGGGATGCGGCTTAACCAGGGCGTCTATGAGACCGTCGATCAGATCCCCGTCCTCGAACCGGAGCCGGACTTTCTGCATGTCAATGGGCTCACCATCACCGACGAACAGCTCGAAGCCCTTTATGCGGAGCGCGCCTGGGACCCGGCCATGGTGACGGTGGTTGGTCGGCCCTCCCGATTTCAAGCTTACGCCAAGGTGCGCGGTCCGTGGTCCATGGTTGGGGCTTGGGTGGCGGCGATCGTCGTTCTGGTCTCGCTGATTTTGATTCTGAAATCATTCGTTTTGGGCCTCTTCTAAACTCATCACTCGTAACTAGGCAGAATCGGGCCGCGGTCTTAGCGCCGGCGCTGCAGTCGCCGGCGGCGGGGGCGCAGCCCGATCCATTTAATGCCCTCGGAAGCAAAGCCCGAACCCCGGGCCTTGCCTCCGGCTGCTTTTGAATAGCTTCTACACCTTTCGGTGTGACTTGCCGTTCGATCGCGATTGTTTCGTTGCAACTCGACGGTTCATCCCTCATCGTGCCCAACCGGTTAGGAACACGCGATTCGTTCTCACTGCCCGGCAGATAACGCGGCGCCTGCGTAACCCAATCCGAGCGAAGAAACTGACCCATCACAGGTACAGACGCACGAAGACACCAAAAAGTGTCAAGATTTTTGAGATTTTCTTTTTCGGCTCTTCTTCGCGCGGAGAGCAGCGTCCGCTGGCCCGAAGATCAAATCGATCTCCGCCCGTTTCCTCAATAACACCTGGATCAGAAATCTGAGGTCTCCATCTCGCACTTGCTGGCACAGCGCTTCCAGCAGAAGAAATGGGAGCCGCACGAATGTCATCTGGCTTCGCAGCTGAGCAGCTGGATCAAAGCAGCATTCGTCGCAATCTGGAGCACACTCCGGTTCCTCATCCCAAACCTCAATGTTGCAATGGGCCGCTCGATTGCGAACCCTCTGCAGTTCCCAAAGTCTCTTTTCGAGAAGCGTG
>JBKJIP010000352.1:0-15727 GCA_046598515.1 Fimbriimonadaceae bacterium
CATTTGTCTACGTATAATGCAAGAAGGTTGCGAAGATGTTTTTGCGCGAAGAGAGAAAGTTAACCCGGGAGGAAGCCGATCTCTTGCGAGGCCAAGTGGTGGCTCGCCGGGCCGATCTCCGGCACACCTCGGGCTGCAACTCAGGTTGTGCCCTCTTCGCGCTGGCGTTTGGTGCCTTGCTCGTCAGCCGTTTGACCGTACCCGATCATTGGGGATTTCTTGAGGTTGGAAACGCATTCTTAAAGATCGTGGGGGTTCTGGTCTGCCTATGGGCGACGGCCTACATGATCAAAGATTTCCTGAACATTCAAGGGGAGAGGCGTCGGTTTGAGAGGGACGGCGTGGCTCGAATCGAAGCAGCCGTGCAAGCCGGCGACGCTCTCGCCTTAAGCGTGACCACCGGCGAGGTTATCTTGATCGAGGGCGTCGACGAGGACCTATTCACAACCTACGTCTCGCTCGGCCCAGAGGGCACGCTCGTGATTCCGGGCGAAATCGAACACCTGACCGGCGTCTGGCCCGCCTCCCAGTTCACCGTGGTCTCGTCTCCTCATTACGAGGAGTGGCGCACGTTCAAATGCGGATCGGAGCCTCCGATTCGAGTCTGGAGAGTTCCCGTCGAAGTCCTATCGGAAGCATTCAATCAAGCCGAACCGCTAGAGATAACGATCCTCCCCGGAACTCCAGAACAGGTCATTCGCCGGCTTGGCTACGATGGCCCCATCGATTTGGTTGTGTCCGAAGCCTTGCTTTAGGTAGCAATGCTCTCAGTTCTTCGACATCCAGCCGCTCAGATCATCTGACCGAAGCCGGGTGATGCCTGGGGACACGGGTTCGCCCTCGATAAGCTGAGCCTCGATGAGCCCAATCAAGCCCGAGATGCGCTCTAGGGTGTCCGTTACCTCAAGGAGCCGCTGCTTTTCAAGATTCTCGATTGGCAGCAGATTCGCGATGGCGAAGGAGAGGGCGGTCACATCCTCCGGAAACTTTATCTGAACGTTAAATCCTTGCCGGGTGATCATCTGGGTGATCCAGGCTTGGAACTCCTCTCGGCAGCGCATCACCAGGGCATCGGTCCGCGGGCTATCGGGGGTTTCCACTTCTTCGACGGGCTCGACATGACCAACCAAGAAAGGTCGGGATTCATCGATCCGGCGGATTCGGAAGCGGCGTTCGCCTTTGACCCGAATGTCCATGGCCCCGCTCTCGAGTTCCATCACGCTGGTGACCTTGACGGTCGTGCCCACCATGTACGGATCGGCGGGTCCGCCGACTTCCAGGCCATCCCGGATGAGGACTATTCCAAAATCTCGCTCAAATTGGATGCACTCTCGAACCATTTCGAGATAGCGATCTTCAAACACGTGAAGTTGGATGTGCGCGTACGGGAAAAGGACCGTCTGCAGCGGAAACAGCGGAAGCTCCTCGAGATGTGACATTCCCACCCTTCATTATACGGATGAATCATGGAAAGACTTAACTCGGATGAGGTGAACCCGGCGCGGGTATCCTTGGGGGTGTTTTGTCGCAGATGAGTGCTGGAGTGACCGATTTGACGCAAGCGAATTACGAGTTCCCCGACGACCCAAATGAGCTAAAAAGCCTGCTGCGGCAGGCGAATGATCGGATCAAGGAGCTTGAAGAACGCTCCGCTTCGATTCGATCTGAACCGCAGATGGAAGTGGCGCCGATCAGCGAGGCGGACGTCACCCTACGCCGCCTGGTGCAGCGCATCGCCATGATCCTACAAGCCGAGAAGATCGCGATCATGTTCTATGATCGCGAAAAGGGCGAGCTGATCGGCATCCCGCCGAGCTACGGCGTGGACGAAGAGCGGCTGAACATGTTCCGTGTTCAGGCGATCCACGGCATCTCCGGCGAGGTTTTCCGCCTCGGAGAGCCTGTTATCTTCCACAACGCGACCACCGATCCCCGCGCGCAGAAAGAGCCCTTTGCTCTCCTGCATGTTTCGAACGGCATCACCGTGCCTCTCATCATCGAGAAGCGGGACGAAGAGAACCGCGTCGTCGAAAAAACGACGATCGGTGTTCTTCATGCCTTCAACAAGCGCCATGGCGAGGATTTCAACGAGGAAGACGTCCGTCTCCTCGAACGAATGGCTCGAAACGTAGGTTCGATCATCGCGAACCTTCAGCTCTACCGAGAAGTCGTCGAAGAGCGCGAAGAGCTTATCGGCACCTTCGAAGCCCTTTCGGCTGGACTTGTCTTGGTCTCGCCCGAAGGCCGCATCAGCCAGATGAACAGCTCGGCCCGCCAGATTTTCGGCGTGGCCATTGAAGCCGTTGGCAAGCAGTTTAGCGATGTGCTCACCGATGAGACGTTCCGTGAGGTCTACGAGGCCGCTATGCGCGGTGAAGAGTTGGGCGTTCGCGAGATCGCCGTCCATCTCAACGCCATTGAGCGCACCTACCAGGTTCAAGCCGCCCAAGTTAAAAACGAAGATGGTAAAGCCCTCGGCGTGGTCTCCATCTTCATGGATATCACGGAAATCAAGAATATCGACCGTATGAAGTCGAGCTTCGTCGCCATGGCGTCGCACGAGCTTCGTACGCCGCTCACGGCCATCAAGGGCTTCACAAGCACGCTCCTCATGGACGATGGCTTCACCCCCGAAGAGCGCCGCGAGTTCTTGATGATAATCGAGCAGGAGTGCGACCGCCTCCGCCGCTTGATCGACGACCTCCTCAACACGGCCCGAATCGAGGCCAACGAGAGCTTGAAGCCGCACTACACGATGGTGGACGTGCAGGCTCTGCTCGAAAAGGTCTTGATGATCCAGAAGCAAGCGACGAACAAGCATCAGCTCCGGCTCGAAGTGAAGAGCGTCCTGCCCAAGATCGTGGCCGACGAGGACAAGTTGGACCAGATTCTCACGAACTTGATGAACAATGCCATCAAGTACGCACCGAACGGCGGCGACATCACGATCCACGCCGAGCTCATCGAGGGCGGCAAGAAGATCCGGTTCGGCGTCGAGGACCAGGGCCTCGGAATCCCCAAGGACCATGCCGCGAAGGTCTTCGACAAGTTCCACCGCGTGAACAACGAAGACAACCGCAAGATCTACGGTACGGGCCTTGGCCTCTACTTGGTCAAGCACCTCGTCGACACCGTCCACTTCGGCAAGATCTGGGTGGAGTCCGAAGTCGGCAAGGGCTCGATCTTCATCTTCGAGATCCCGACCGAGATCGATATCGAGAAAGCGAAAGAGATCAACAACTAGCTCTCTTTGCCTTCAAATGATCGGCCCCGTCCTTTCGGATGGGGTCGATTTCTATTGGCATTTGGGGTCTGATCGAAGCTCCGCTAAACTGGAAGCCGTGAGCGCGCCCGAGACACCCCCATCCAGTCGCAGGAAGAAGCTACTGCGCGGTGCGTTCTTGATCGTCGTGCTGGGCGGCGCGTACACGACATACCTGCATTTCCGGAATCGCCTCGCTATCGTCGGCGGAGACCGGAAGGTCTTCCGGATTCTTCCCCGAGAGTCTTTTGGGGCCAAGCCCATTATCGACGTTAAGATGCCCGTTATCGGCCAGGTCACCTACCCCGAGAAGGGCGACCTTCCACAGGGCTACTTGGATACGCCTGGGGTTTCCGGGCTCCTTCTCGTCGATCCGATGTCCGTCCTGTCGAATACCGCGAACTTCGACGACAGCGAAAAGCCGAAATGGGATTTCGGGGCGGATGGAATCGCCGAGAGCGGGGATGCGGGAGATCAGCTCTTTATTTACACGCGGGATGCCCTTGTCGTGAGGTGTCCCTTCGTTTTCGGAAAGTCTCCTAGGATCGCCAAGGTAACCGTCGGCGAGGATCTCGAGGTGGAAGTCAAGGTGCCGGCCAGTGGAAAGCCAGAGCCGGACTTGCCGAGCGCGAACGCTCCCGCGGGCAAGTGGAAGGTTCGGCTTGAGCCATTACCCTGGATCAGTCCCAGCTTCCGGCTTCGATACCGGATCACCCTTGAAGGTCCCGATCCCAATCCGGCGAGATTCGTCGAGATCTGGGGACAGCCGGACACGCACGCCTGGTTCACGATGCACGACGGCGACACCAAGGAGTTCTCGATGGAGAACTGGTACACGACGCAACCACTCTACATCCGCATCTACGTGATCGAAGAGGTGCCTATCAGACTGAAGGCGATCGTTGGGGAGCGTCAGTTTGAACTTGTATACGCCGGCACCGGTCCGAGCGCCAAGACCATGCGAGAAATGAAGATCTCCGAAGGCGAGTATGCCTACTCCAACAATGGATGGGACAATCGATTCGCAGCGCTCAGGGCCGAAGCGTGGACGATGTACGGCGAGGGATTTGTCGGCCGTGGTCGGCCCGTGAATTGGCAGCAGATCAAGAATGGGCAGGTGTTCGAGGCTACCGGCTATCGCCGGATGGAGACGGGGAAGGCGGACGTGACCCTAAAGCTCCCGCGCCTCCGCGACTACGAGCGGACCCGATTGCCGGCTACCTCGAGTTCACCCTTCAACGATTATTGAGCACAGATCGAAGTATCTCGCGGTCACCCTCGTGCGTTACGCTCTGCAGCATATCAATCGGTGTCTTGCCCTGCTTGTTCTTCGCCTTAGGGTTGGCCCCATGCTTGATGAGGTAAGCGGCCATATCGATTCCGTGGTTTAAGACCGTGTGGTGAAGAAGCGTATTGCCGTCCGGCCCCGTCTCGGTGGTCCGACCCAGCGCCTTCGTCATCTTCTCGAAGAAATCCACGCTTCCCAGCGTGGCGGCAACACCGAGGAGCCCCATTTTCCTGGTGTTGAACGCGTCCGTCTTCGCCCCGGCATTGATCAGGGCGGTCGTCAAGTCCATGTCTCGCTGACGAACCGCATAGAAGATGGCAGGTTCGCCGGCGACATCTTTGTCATCCAAGGACAGACCGGCTTTCCTGAGAGCGGAAAAGACGGACATATCCCATTGCCGCGTCGCGTAATGCGCAGGCGAAATCTTACGGTCGCTGGTAGACCGGATTTTGGCTTTTTTAGACGCCAGGTAAGCGATAATCTTGGGCCCTCCGAAAACGGCGGAGTGGTAGGCGCATTCATCGAAGCCAGAGGGTTGGTTAAAGTCGAAACCGAGGGACTCCATCAGCTTGACCTTTTCCACGTCGGGCTGCATGAGGGCGTATTGCATGGGACCGAGGCCCAACATGCCGTCTCCCTTCTCCTTCAGCTTGGGATTTTTCGCAAAGGCCTGCTTGATTTGAGCCACGGGCGCCTCACGGATGAACGCCTGCAGTTGCATGGGCTCCTCGAGATTCGACCGATCCTCAAACTTCTCACCTTCGATCAGCCGAACGCTGACCATCCGATCTCGCCGCCAATAATCAAGGCTCAGCTCATAACTGAAGTTGAGGGGCATCGATTGGCGATTGGGAAACAGAACGCCCTTGCCCGACCGTTGCCAAAAATCCTGGGTGTTCTTGAGTGGCAAGATGAACTTTTTCGACTTCAAAGCATCATTGGCGAAGGCAAGCGTCACCTCGGCGACGAGATTGTGGACGGGGACGTTGCCCTCATTGAATATGAAGAAGGTGCCGTAGAAACGGATATTGGCCGGGGTCTCGGCGCCCCAGCTCTCGGAGTGGAGCCAAGTGTAAAGCTTGGTCAAATCCGCGGGCGGTCCCGGCTTGCCAGCGGGAAGTGCCGCGGCTGGGTTTGAGGTTCCGATCGGAATGTCCGGAATCGTCTCATCTTCCTGCACCACGGCTTGTTGGCGACCGCGCATAACGAGAGCGCCAGCGGCGAGAACGACGAATACGCCACCGATGACTGCGATGCCCTTCATTGGCCTCATTGTAGCGCCGGAATTCAATAGAAACAAAGAAATCCTCCGCCAGGTGGCGGAGGATTTTGATGTGGCGAACTCGGGCTCGTCTTTGGCTAGGGCTGGTCGGCACGACAGACGAGGGCGTGTGTCGTGAACAAACAAGGCGCTTACTTTCCGCCGAGACCGAGATGCTTCAGGAATGCGTCCATCTTTGGCTCGCGTCCGAGATAGTCTCGCAGCATGTCCATCTCATCCATCGAACCGCCGCGGGCCAAGATCTTTTTGCGATAGTAGAGTCCCGCCTCGCTAGAGAGGATGCCTTTCTCTTCGAACCGGGTGAACATGTCCTGAGCGTAGACCAGGGACCACAGGTAGCCATAGTAAGCGCCTTCATAACCCACCAAGTGGCCAAACGCGGCTTGGAAGAACGTACCGGGAACGCGCTTGTATAGCGTTGACTTCTCATATACATCGTTCGCAACCTTGGTGGTATCGACGACGCCATCTGGGACCGTGTGGAACGCCTGGTCCATGTTCCCGAGGAATATCTGACCCTGGGTCTCAATGCCGCTACCCAGCGTGCGGGCGGCCTTCATTCCATTTAGTAGTTTGTCGGGGAGAACCTCACCGGTTTTGTAGTGCTTGGCGAAGGTCTTCAGAACGGTAGCATCCCAAACCCAGTTCTCGAGCATCTGGCTGGGGGCCTCGACGAAGTCGCGCGCCGTAGCCGTACCTGAGAAGCGCCCATACTTCGTCTCTGTCAGCATCTGGTGCAGACCGTGACCGAACTCGTGGAAGAAGGTTTCTACCTCGTCATGGGGCAGAAGAGACGGCTTGTCGGCCGTTGGTTTGGAGAAGTTGCAGACGAGAGCGGCAACGGGCTTTTGAACCGTGCCATCGCTCCAGACCTTACGCGGTACGAGGCCCCAGCACGCGGCATGGGTGTACTTGTTCTCGCGGGGATACAGATCGGTGTACATGTGCCCGAGCACTTCTTTCGAAGCTTTGTCGACCACTTGATACAGCTTGACGTCCGGATGCCAAAGCGGCATGTTCATCTGCGTAGCCTGGGCCGTGACATCCTTAAGCTCGATCTGGAAGACGTCTTGCGAGACCCGCAGGAGTCCGTTGACCACGCTTTCCATCGGGAAGTATTCCTTCACCTTCTCGCTGTCGACGGCATACTTCTTCTCGAGCAGCAGGTTCTTGTAGAACGAATAATCCCACGGATCGAAGGTGGCTTTTGCGTTCTTGGTTTGGGCCCTCTTGAATGCGAGAAGCTCGGCCATGTCCGCCTCCGCCTTCTTGCGCACAACCGGAATCAGCTCGTTATAGAACTTGGCGACGACCTCAGAGTTCTTCGCCATCCGGGTTTCGACTTCGAAGTCGACCGTGTTCTTATAGCCGAGAAGAGTCGAGGCCTCGGCGCGGAGCTTGACGATCTTCTCCAACGTGCGAACATTCTTCTGACCGGCGCGTCGTCGATACAGAGTCCAGCACTTCTGGCGGGTGCTGGGATTCGTGCAGTAATCCATGATTCCGCCGTAGGTGGGCCCGTCTAGGCCGATTAGAATCATGTCGCCGACGCGAACATGCCGATCCAAGACATCCTTCGGGACACCCGCAAGCTCGGAAACGAGCAATGGCACCTTGGTTTGGTCCTCGGCGATGCTCTGTTCGAACTCGATGCCAAGCTTGCTCAACTCGATCTCGATTTCCTTGAGTCGGTTCCGCGGAGCTGCTTCCAGCATCATTCCCGCGCGGCGATAATCGCGCATCGTGAACTCCAAAAGGCGCTTCTGCTCGCCATCGAGAGCCGGCTTCGAGTCCGCGTATGACTTGACCGCCTTGTAGAGATCTTCCCGCTTGCCGAGTTCGATGCTCCAGTTGGTTACAAACTCCTCGGCGGACCGGGCATCGTCCCGCTCTTGCGCGTTCGTTGAGACGTACTGTTGGAACATCGTCATCGACGTCTCAGTGTCAAGCCGGACGGATAGGTCGTCCAACGCTCCGAGCGTGTTATCGAAATTGCGCTGACCGTCGGGTACGGCGATGATCTTGGCGACGGCCTCATCCGCGCGTTTTACGGCGTCTTGAATCTTCTGCGGAACGCCCTGCGCTCCGGCGATCGCCATCATGCCAAGGGCGGCAAGCATGACAAAACTTCGGCTTCTAAACCTCATAGGGGAATTGTACGTCGCGGCGAACCCCAATCGCTCCCAAGCCGCATCCTCCCCCCTCCCGGCCCGCAGGTTTCCAACCGGCGGCTGGTGTAATCTCAGCACTATGAAAACCGTCCCGACGGATACGAGCGTAGACGAATTCCTATCGAGCCAAGCCAACGCAGCTCATGCCGACTGCAAAATAATCGAAGAGATGTTTCGCGCGGCGACGGGTGACGAACCGCAAATCTGGGGCGAAGCCATCGTCGGATTTGGCAAGTTCATATACGACGAGAAGAAGAAACTCGAGTGGTTTCAAGGCGGTTTCAGCCCCCGCAAGGCGAACATGACTCTGTATGCTTGGGGCGGTTTTAACCGATATCCTGAGCTTCTGGCAAAGCTCGGGAAGCACAAGACGGGCATGGGCTGTCTCTATTTCAGGAAACTCGCCGATGTGGACCAAAAGGTGCTGAGGGAGTTGATCGAAATCGCCATGACGTATAGAGGCGATAACCGCTTGGAATAATGCGCAATCTCAAACTGTCGGTTAATATCGTTCTCGTCGCCTTGATGGTGCTGTCGTTCCTCGCGAGCTACATCGCGACGGATCTCGCCATCTGGGAGCAGTTTTTCTTCCGGACCGACAAGGTCGCCTCACAACCCTGGTCGATCTTGACCTATCCCTTCGCCACCGCCCCAAGTGGGGGAGGCGCATGGGTGCTCCTCTTCATGTCGCTCTGGTTGTTCCAAGTGGGCGCTCAGGTCGAAATGGACATGAAGCCTCGCCGCTATGCGATTGCGTGGGTGGTGTTCACAATTGTCGGAGCGCTGACCACGCTCCTGGGAAGTATGATCGTTGGTCGGCACGGAGCCCTCATGGGGCCAGCAGTTCCCGTGGCCTGTGTGACGATCCTATGGGCTACCCGGGCACCGACCGCAACCGTAGCTCTCTACGGCGTTTTGCCGATTCAAGCGAAATGGTTGGCCGTAATCGCTTGCGCGATCATTCTTTTCGGCCTGCATCCGTCCCTGGCCATCTTTGCCGCCCTCACCTTCGTTCTCGCCTGGGCATTTGGCGACAACAAGCTGCCCATCAAATACATCAGCCTCCGCAAGGACCGCGCCACCGACCGCTACCGAAAACATCCCAAGGAAGATGACAGTTACTTCTCGGATGTCAAGAGACGGGAGAAAGAGCGTGAAGAGAGGGAGCGATTGCGAAAGCTGTTTGAGAAGAGTGCGCTCGACGACAAAGACGAATAGTGTTTTCATTAGCAAATGTGATAACTTCCTCGCCTCTCGGTCCATTCCACCGTCGAAGGAGTCGATCAATATGCGCTTGGGCGTGAGCAGGTAACCCACTACCGAGTTGTCTGCAAGGACGTGACTCTCTATGCCCTCGTCGTCCGGGATGCGACCGGACAGATTACACAGTTCTCGCTGGAGCGCTAATTCACTTAAGCCGATTCGCGAACTCGCGTGTCATGTGGTGATTCCATCCGCTAAGGACCAGGTTCTCGGCGGGGTGCGTGCATCCGGGCTCGACGACGTCGTCGCCCGCATGCAGTTGGGCGAGAACCGTTTTGCGGACCCGGTGGCTACGGTTCGGCAGAGAGCCGTGGATCAGGCAGTAGTGGAAGAAGACCACGTCGCCAGGTTCGGCCTCGAGCGGGGTCGAGTTCGCGATGGGATATTTTTCAAGGAGAACTTCGTCGGCACCCATCGCGCCGGTTAGCCGGCCCAACTTGTGGGTGCCGGGATAAACCCGAAAGCAGCCCATCTCGTCCGTCGCCGCCGAGACATGGATGATCGCGGCGAGCATGGTGTCCTTCACGGTGGGGAAGTAGCCCCAATCCTGATGCATGGGGAATGGAGCGCCCCGCTCGGCCGGCTTCTGGAATAACTTGGAGTGGTGGAGGACGATGTCCTCGCCCAGTATCTCTTGGGCGACACCGAGGAATCGTGCCTGGAGCAGGGCTCTCATCCACACGGCGGAGTATTGCTGGACGTTGTGGGTGTGGATCACAACGGTGTCCGCCGCTCCCATCTTGTCCATCTCCGGCCCTACCCAGCGCGCATTGACTTCCTCGCCGGAACGGGTGATCTGCTCGACGACCCGGTCGAAGTCGCGTTCGAGTTCAGCGATTTCGCTGGTCGAGTAAACGCCCTTGGCGATGGTGTAGCCGTTCTCTTCGAAGAAATCCTTGGCGTGGGACATGGCTAAAGCTTATCCTGCCATCCCAGCGGCGGATTTCCTGGCCCGCCCTCCGAAAAGCGGCGAGCGAAGCAAGCCAACGGCCGCGGAGGCGGTCGCAGATTTGTAGCCCCGGTGTCGTAGGTCTCGCCGTAGGCGCGACCGTAGACCCGGGGTAAGAGACGCCCACCAACAAAGCCCGAGGATGGAGCCGAAAACGACGAGGGCGATAGCCCGAAGGAGGTTCGACTCCATCCTCGGGCGTCAACGGTCAACCGACCTATTTGGACGGAGGAAGGAGAACTTCCGCGACCATACATCGCGCGCTCCCGCCGCCCATCATTTCGATCGCGGAAATGTCGGGGTGGATGATCCGTCGGTCGCGACTCAAGACTTCGAGCTGCTCGGGTTCAAACGCGCGAAACGCCTGGTCCGACATCAAAACCACGCCCGCCAATTCGATCACGTTCCCGCAGAACGTGCGCATCTGTGCTCGAGTGATCTCGATCACATCCTTGCCCGCCACCTCAAGGTGGGCTTGAAGAGGCGTGGGGTCCGCCACTGCTTCAAGGCAAACAACCGCAAAATCTCGGCCCACGCCCATCACAACGTTCGTGTGATAGACCGGCATCTCGGCATCGCTGGCCTCAAACACAAAGGGATTGCAACCCAACTCCTCACAAACCCTTTCGAGAACCTCGACATCCGTTCGCGGCGAGAGAGCCGCATACGCGGTTCGGCCAACCGGGTCAAACACGATGCTCCCCGTGCCCTCGAGAAACCGGTCAGGCTCATAGCCCGTGTAATCGAGTTCCCGCACGATGTTAAAGCCCGCCAACAGCCGTCTGAGCGCCTCCGGCTGCCTTTCCCGCCGCCGACTCTCGGCCAGCATCGGATAGAAGGCGAGCGTTCCATCCGCGTGGGTCGAGAACCAGTTGTTCGGGAACACCGCGTCGGGCGCGTCTTTTGGCGGCTCCAACTCCAAAACGACAATCCCGGCTCCGCGCAACTCGCGGACGAACTCGGCGTACTGCCGTGAAGCAAGTTCACGGTCTCCATCAGAGCCGACGGCTTGATAGGCATTCGTCGAAGCCGTATCGGGATTCGACTGAATCCACTTTGGGGGGCAGACGACAACGGCTTCAGCGATTGGCATGGCTACTTGGACGGATAGATCTTCTTAAACTGCGCAATCGTTGAGTTTCGGATGTCCTCATGCTCTTTAAGAACCTTAATCTCAGGGTTATCCCGCTTGAAAAAGGCGAATCCGGTTTCGTTTCCAGTGAGCAGGAAGTCGTTAACCGCGATCGTGTAGCTCTTCGCGGGATCGATCTCCGCCCCCGAAATCTTCCATTTGCCGCCCTCGTTGGTTATGTTCGTGGTTTGCAGGTATCCGCCTTGACCCTTGTTCGCTACGCCCTGATCGAGGACCTTCTGCAGGAAGGCACCTTTAACCTCGATTGAGACGATCTTGCCGCCAAACGGGAGGATCCGGATGACATCGTATTGCGTGATTTCGCCGGGCTGCATTACGTCGTCGATTCGGATCGAGCCGCCATTGTAAAGAACGGCCTGGGTGCCGGGGGCGGCGGCCAGCATTCCCTGGCCGATCAGGTCGGTCAGGGCCGTCGGCCGGTTGCGGACGCTCGCCTCGGACCCGTCCATCGCGATCGGTACGTTGGCGACCTTTTCCTCGGGCTGGAAGCCGTCCTTGCGGAAGCCGTCATAGGCGAGTTGAACCCACTTGTCCACCTCGGACTTGACCGCGGCATCGTCGGCCGTTGCTTCGGTGAGCCGCTCCAAGTGCGAGCGGCGGCCAAGTTGACGCGTGAGGGGGTCGAAGGCAAACTCGTGAACGTAAACCGACCGGGCATTCGCATCGGCCTTATAGATTCCGGGCAGGCTGGCGACTTCGATGCGGTGGTGCTCATGCTCATGCCCGCCGATGATCATGTCGATCTCCGGGAAAGCCTTGGCGACCTTCAGGTCATCCTCGTAAGCCAGGTGTGTGATAGCTATCAGCACGTCGACCTGCGGTCGTAGAGCTTTGACCTGCTTTTCCGCCGCGGCCATGAAGTCGGTGTACTTCACGTAGGGCTTGGGATTGCTGGGGATGGTCAGCCCGAAATAGCCGACACGAACCTTCTTCGCCCCGTCTCCAATGACCTGAATCCGCGTTTCCTCCACCCTCGGGAAGAGACTCCCTTGCGCATTCTGGACATTGCTGGAGACCCAGCCGAACTTCGATTCGTCCATCCGCTTCTTGAACTGATCCTCGGTCACGTCGAATTCGTGATTACCGAACGTGGTCAAGTAGAGGGGCAGAGCATTCAGGACGGCGACCATCTGCTGGCCGGCAAGCCGTTCGCCATTCACCCGCGCCGTCCCGAGCGCGCTCGGGCTGAAGAAGTCGCCGGAGAGCACGAGATAGGAGTTCGGATTCCAAGTTTTGTAGGCTTTGAGCAGTGTCGCCACCTTCGCCATCCCCCCTTCCTTGCCCACGGACGTGATCTCGTAAACGTCGTTGATCTGGATCAAGTTGAACCGAACGGAATCACCTTGAAACGGAAGTTGAGAAGGAATCGCCTTCTGCGCTCCCGCGAGAGCAACGGTGATGGCGCATGAGAAGGTTGCGGAAAGTCGAAGGACCCGATTCATCAATTTGAATTATGACGGGCGGTCGCGGACGACGCCCGGCGCCTCCGCGGTCGTTGGCTTGCTTTGCTCGCCGCTTTTGGAGGGAAGCCCGAACTCCTGAGGGCGCGGGTTGCGTTGTTCCCGCGTGCGGCACCCTTGTCGCTACAGAAAGGATTCTAGAGAGACAAGGGGAACATACCACCGCCCGTCACGCTGCATGGTGATATCCGTAAGCGCCTTCCGGGCCCCATTCACAAGCACCTTGCTGCTTGCTAAAGGAAAGATTATCTCCAAGCTACCGCGACGCATAACGCTCACCTGCGTTTTCTCATCGAAGGTCTCGCTGAATCCCCTCGCTAGCTGCCAGTCGTCAAGATCGACAAAGCGCTCCGTAGTGCCAACCTTTGTCAAATACCTGACGGCACGATCATTTAAACTAAAGCTCTCGAGACTTGATCCCAACCGGCGCGAGGCGGATCTCGCAAGGACCTGTCGAGCTACCTTTTCGATGAGAACGATCTGAGCAGCTCTATTGCTTGGGATAACCGCAACCGACCTGTTGCTTACCCCCCGAGGTTCCACCATGGAGATGTCAACTCGCTCCCTCGAACTTCTTGCCCGCAGGTTCACCACTTCAAGATCATCTCGGTAAAGCACGTCGGTTCCGATCGGGTATCGGCTTGGGGCTTCCTTCTGAAAGTTGGACAGTGCTAACTGAGTGAACTTTTCAAGCTCTCGATCAGAGCGGAATGTTTCAGACGCTACCTCATCAAAGAGTGTGAACTTCACGGTGATGCGACGATCATCGGCGTCCCTGACCGTATCAGGGAGCGTAAACAGTGCCCCGCCGCCCTTCGAGTTATAGCTTGGCCCGCCAGCGGCTACATAGCCTGCACCCCGGAATTCATCTGCGGGAATAATGCCCTGAGCCGTCAAAAGCAGAAGAGAAAGTAGCATGTCTAGAAGTTCACCGAGTGTGTTCCAATCGATGTGGCCGTGCAATCTTCACAAAGGGCAACGCCAATGCGAAGGAATCGCCATTGCGCACAGGCGGGAGCGAGGTCATGGTGCAGGCGGTACGGTAATGCCGAGCCATAGTGGATTATGCACATCCATTCTTTGCCAGCAGTGCTTCCTACGCGGTCGTTGGCTTGCTTCGCTCGCCGCTTTGCGAGATGAGACCTTAGGAACAATTGACTGGTCGCAAGGTTGAAGAGGTGGGTGCTCCTGAGGGCGCGGGTTGCATCGTCCCCGCGGGACTCCGGCGGCCAGCGCCCGCTTTCGACAGGGACGGTCGAACTACGCATGACCGGGACGGTCATGATACGGATTGCCAGGCGAGTACACTCCATGAACCGACAACGGAGTCGACAAGCCATGACAAAAAGCCACTACCTCGATTTTCTACGCGTCACCGAAGCCGCCGCCCTCGCTAGCTCCCGATGGGTGGGGAAGGGCGATCGTGACGCGGCCGATCAGGCCGCCGTCGTCGCGATGCGCGAAACCATGAACAACCTCGATATGGACGGCACGATCGTCATCGGTGAGGGCGGGCGCGACGAAGCGCCGATGCTCTACATTGGCGAAAAAGTAGGCTCGGGTTCCGGCCCCGAAATCCAGATCGCGGTCGATCCGCTCGAAGGCACGAATCTCTGTGCCAACGGTCTGCCCAACGCGATCAGCGTTCTCGCCGCCTGCGTTACCGACTCCGGCCACTTGATGCACGCTCCCGATTGCTACATGGAGAAGCTGGTGGTTGGCGCGGAGTGCAAGGATGTGATCGATATCACCGCCCCTCCTCGCGTCAATGTGAAGGCGATGGCGCGGGCTTTGGGCAAGGAGATGGATGAGATGATCATCGGCATCCTAGACCGACCCCGCCACGAAGAGCACATCAATGAGCTCCGGTCCGTCGGCTGCCGCGTACACCTCGTTTCCGATGGCGATATCACGCTCGCCCTCGCCGCGCTCGATCCCACCGCCGGTCTCGACGGCCTGATGGGCATCGGAGGCGCCCCGGAAGGCGTCATCACTGCCGCCGCGGTCTGCGCCTGGGGTGGCGGCATGCAGGCCCGACTTCACTTCCCCCGCGAAGGTCAGCGCGAGCGAGCCGCGAAGATGGTCGGCGGCGATTTGGACCGCGTTTTCTTCACGGAAGATTTGGCCAGCGGCGATGTGATGGTGGCATCCACCGGCATCACGAATGGCGACATTTCGAAGGGCGTCATCTTTACGAGAGCCGGCGCCGTGACCGAGTCGCTCGTCATGGAATCACGAACCGCCACGATCCGCATGATCCGCACTTTGCACCGAGATATGTAACCGTCCTTGAAAACCACCACACCGAGCGAACCGGTTCCGGACGGTAAAACCGTGCGGATGGCAAAGGAGAAGCCGCGCTGGCTGCGCGGACTGTTAAAGGGGTTGCTGGCGTTTCACATCCTGGCCATCTTCTGTTGGACGATTCCCGAATCGCCCAAACAGATCCAGGACAAAACCGTCGAGCCCAGCTTCATGGACTACCCGTTGCTGGTCAACCAGCAGTATCTCAAGCCGGGCATCTTCCGGCCGTGGGTGATCACAACGGGTGTCTGGCAGTCATGGGACATGTTCGCCCCCAATCCCTCAAATCGTGACGTATGGGGCTCCGCCAAGATCGAATACGCGGATGGAACCAAGAAGGATTGGACCTTCCCGCGCGTGAAAGAATACGGCTACTTCATGAAATATGTGAAGGAGCGGTATCGCAAATCCTTTGAGCGATTGAACCTTTCGAGCTACACCGTGCTACTGCCCGACGCCTGCATGTGGATCGCTCGCGAGAACTTCGACGATCCCAACAATCCCCCCGTAAAAGTCTCTCTCTACATGCACCTGAAGGAAGTGCCCCGCATCCCAACTTTCAGCCAATACCTTGAAAGCGTATGGTCGGCGGCCC
>JBKJIP010000232.1:0-7255 GCA_046598515.1 Fimbriimonadaceae bacterium
AGAAGCCGCCAGGGGTGCGGCAAGTTTAACGTCGCGCCGTCCTTCACCGCGAAGAGAAGGACGGCCTGCAGCCAAGTTTCTTGGGCGGCGCGGAGGTGGGCAAGGGTTCGATGGCGAGAGTGCTCGCAGCGAGTCGCGCTGAGGTCCGGCTCGCAGGGGTCCCAACCTTCGACAACCTCCCGATTGGCATCCATCTCAACGACCAAGGCCTGCCACTCTGCATCCGAAATCTCCACCTAAACAGTTTACAAAAGGTAAAAGGGCGACCTCCATTTGGGGGCCGCCCGCTGGTTATCCAGGGTCAAGAGGATGAGCCCTATCTACCAGAAACCTCTCTCGTCGTACATCCCCGACGTGAAGGAGCGGAACATGTTCGTCATCTCCGGATAGGGTCGATCCGTCATGTCGACGATTCCGATCGGATAGTTCTGCGTGTCCGTTGCGCGGCCGCAGGCGATGTTGTCTTGGTAGATGTACCAATGGGCGCCAACGATGTTCGGACTTTCGAGCGCCTTGTCGAGATAGCGCCTTGCTTCGATTGCACGCTGTGCGCCCGGGAACTGCAGGGCGCCCATCCAGTTGGTGCTGGCCGACGGTCCTCGGTCGTTCGAAGCAAATGCGAACTCGGAGATGAGCACCGGTTTCTTCAAACCGTTGAGGTACGTCCAGTTGATCTCCTCGACTGTGCCGTAACTCGTGATCGAGACAGTGTCGACGTACTTCACGGCTTCGACGTGGACTTCCGGCGGCGTTAGGGCCAACGTGTCCAAAGATCCCAGGAACAGGCACCGGAGATTCATCGTGGTGATGGCATTCTTTACGCTAGAGTAGTACTTCGCCACATACGTGCTGAGGAACTTGCTCATGTCCGCTTTGGCGGCCGTGCTGAAGACGCCTGTCATCTGAATCTGGTTGTTGTAGACGTAGTCCCACGAGGCGAAGGTCGTACCCCAAGCCGTGTTCAGGGCTCCGATGGTTGAATACTTGTTGCGAAGCTGCGCAACGAAGATCTGCTTGGCTGGCTGAGCCTTAGGTCCGCGAAGGGCAGCTAGCGGTAGTCCATAGCGGGCCTGATCGCTGCCGCCGGCACCCATCCATGGGTTCTCGCAGTCGACGTAGACGCCGAGGAGTCGGTTTTGAGCTCCGTAGTATTGAATCGACGGTCGATACCTGGTGACCATCCATGTCGTGAAGGTGGGATCGAAAGGGTCCGGCATGTTCCGGCCATAGCCTAGAGGGGAAGCGATGCGAGTCGGGAAATCGTTTGTTGAGATATGCGTCGTGGCCGGGATGTTGTAAGCATCCATGAGATACATATCACAGCCGTTCCCCAGCGTGTTGATTCCCCAGGACTTCATCCGTAGGGCAGCTCGGTCGTACCAAGCCTGCTGCCATTGCGTGGCCCCGCCGTATTTTCGAAGCATGTTTGCTTTCGAGAAATCAAATGTGGCTTTTTCGACTCCGTTTTGGTTAACCGTTCCATAGAACGCCGCTTCGGGTGTTCCGGTCGCCGGCACTTCCTGGAACATTTGGCGTCGGCCGTCGATGATAGCGGCGTAACCGGGAACGACCGAGGTGATCCCGACGCTCCAGAATATCTTGCCGTAGGGCGTGACGAAGTACCACTTGCCGTTCGGGCCCTTCACCGTTCGCCACTTGCCGGTAGCGTTGGCGGGGCTTGTTCCGTTCGAACCCCAAGTTTCGTTGATACTGGGGTTGGCGGCCAGTTCGGCGGTCTCCGCATCGCGATCCTGAACGAGGTCCGAATCTTGCATCGTCTTGCCCGGCCAGTTCAGATAGGAGACTTGGCCGTAGCGGTCGATAGTGTTCGGGTAGCTCACATCGATGCCATATCCCTTCATGCCCGTGATCTTGACGCGAGCCTTGGCGCTGCCTCGGTAGTAGATGTTCCAGCTCTTGATCGACTCCATCGAGTGCGATTCGCCAACCAAGAGGTGCGAATACTCACCGGGGAGCACGGACATGGGGCGATCCATCCCCCGCTGACCTGGTGTGAAGCCACTGTTGTCGACAAAGTAAGTGCGCCGCTTGTTCGCGGGCACGTTGAAGATAGTGTTGATTTTCGCGCCGGTGCTCGTGGTGATCAGGATGCCCATGCTGATCGGGAACGATTCCGTGTTCGTGATTGCGAAGCCCACGCCATTGTTCGCACCCCAGTTCTTGGCGGTGGGAAATGTTTGGCCCACTTGGGCCCAAAGCTGGTGCAACGTAAGGTCTACTTCCGAACCGTCTACTCCCTGGGGAAAGCCGTGAACGGTGGTGTAGTAGGTCGTGAATGTCGGGTCGCTCGGAATGGAAGAAGCCTCCCATAGGGCCGATTGTGCACTGGCCGTGGATAGCACGACGGCGAGGGCCCCGGCAACGAGCCCCAGACGACCTATTGAGCGGAAGTGGTTCCGCTTGGAAGTCTTAGAAGCCTGTGTGTGGGTTTGATCGAGTGCGCTGGCGCTCATTCCAACGGCAATGTTTTTGAAATGGAAATCCCTGTCCTGTTGATTCATTTTTGCTCTGCTCCGCCCCGGTGCGATGGGAGCTCAAATCCCCAAGCAATCGATGGCGGGTCCTCTGACAGGGAATATGTCGGGGGTGGCGAGCAGGCGAAACTAACGGTCTTTCCCCTGTCAATCTCCGGGCTGTCATTGAAAGGAGGGGCACGTATTCATGTGAAAGTACGTGAACATGTATGGAAGCCGGCCTCTGTGTCAAGATAGCTTTGAACCTGAACTGCGGCCGATGTGAAATTGGAATGGAATTCTATGGCCATCGATTGATTGAGCGGAGAGAACTCCGTGGCGAAGAATTCATGTAGTTTGCGGGCACAACGGGCAAAACTGCGCGGCGAAAATCCAAACGGACCATCGTTTTTTCCGCCAAGAATCGGACATGAATCAGGAATCTTCCTGGGAGAAATGCTGGCCCCCATAAAAATTCATCATTCTGCGTGCAGAACTTGGAGAACTTGGACTCAGAATAGAGAGATTGCAAGAAACCTGCTTCCTCACTTGCGGAGTTTGGGAACCATGATATCTATTGACTTGGACCTTACAGCCGACCTAGCGGTCAGCCCGGTACTTTTGATCGACGACAACGCGGCGAACTTGACGCTGCTCCAGCGGACGCTGGAGTGGGGTGGATTTACAAATCTTCACCTGTGCACGCAGGGAAGGGAGGGTCTAGATCTAATTGCCGACCTGAATCCTCACCTCGTGATTCTGGATCTGATGATGCCCGGGATGTCAGGCTATGAGTTCCTCGAGTCTATGGGCCGAAAACAGAGTTCCAAGGGTCTTCTTCCAATCTTGGTGTATACGGCGGATCTCACCGCGCAAGCGAAGATTAGAGCCCTCGAACTTGGTGCGGCCGACTTTCTGACGAAGCCAGGCGAAGCCGTTGAGATATGTCTAAGAGTTCGAAACTTCCTCCGGACTCGCCTAATGCAACTGGAACTTCACCGGAGCAACGAGGTCCTGGAATCAAGAGTTCAGCGCCGAACAGAGCACTTGGCCACGGCGCGCAAGGAAGCTATCTTGCTGTTAGGCAAGGCTAGCGAATACCGAGACGACGAGACCGGTCACCATTCGCAACGGGTTGGCGATATGAGTGCGGCGATCGCGGCGCAGATTGGACTCGATGAGGAGATGGTCGAATCGATCCGACTGGTTGCACCTCTGCACGATATAGGCAAGATCGCGATTCCCGATCAAATCCTTCACAAGCCTGGAAAGCTTACAGACGATGAATACGAAGACATGAAGCTTCACGTCAAGATCGGCGCAGATCTACTCGCTCGGTGCGTCTCGCCCATGCTCCAACTTGCCCAGGAAATCGCGCTCTATCACCACGAGCGATGGGATGGTAAGGGCTATATCCGAGGTTTAGCCGGAGAAGATATTCCCATCAGTGCGCGAATCGTGGCTGTCGCCGATACCTTCGATGCGATCACCCACGATCGACCGTATCGAGAAGCCCGGTCCGAGGCGGTCGCCCTCGAGATTCTCGCGGGTGTGTCCGGGAGCCAATTCGATCCACTGGTTGTAGACGCAATTCACAAAGTCATGGCTTAGGTGAGCCCGGGTGTTAGCCGACATTCGTTCGTTGGATCATGTCCAGGTAGGTCATCAGGCTTAAATGCGCACCGAAATAGCCCTGGTTGATATAAATGCGTGCGCACGCATGGTATTATCATTCGGTGCATGAACAATGAAGCGAACAACTATTCGATCCTCTTTGACCTGATCGGTGCCCTCGCCCGTCGCCGATTCCAGGTTGGAGAGCGCGGTTTCGCCTCTATCGGACTCAATCACACAGAAGCGCGGCTTCTGACCATTCTCGATGGCCTTGAAGGCAAGGCGACTCAAGACACTCTCTCCAATTCGCTTCGGGTCGATAGGAGCAATGCGGGTCGGGCTCTAAAGAATCTAGAGGACGGAGGGTTCGTGCGGCGAAGCAAAGATGCTGCGGATGCGCGAACTAACTTGGTTCAGATAACCGCGAAAGGGCGAAAATCGGCGACTAAGATTTCGCAATTGAGAGTCGAAATGGCGCAATCCTTCTTTGGGACCATGACTCAGGAGCAAGCGGGCCTGGCGATTGAACTCTTGAAGCAGGCCGACTCCGGGAAGGTGGCGTGAAGGGCACATCTCCTTCGACGGCATGGAGTCTTAGCGGACTGTGCCTTACCATGCTGATGGCCTCGCTCGACACCAGCATCGCCAACGCTGGCCTCCCGACACTGGCGCGGGCATTCGATGCGAGCTTCTCGCAAGTCCAGTGGGTCGTCCTCGCCTATCTGCTCGCCCTAACCGCCTTCATCGTTAGCGTTGGTCGCCTCGGCGACAGGATCGGCAGGCACAGAATGCTTGTCGGCGGGATTGCGACGTTCCTTCTTGGCTCCGCTCTGGCCGGCTTCGCGCCTTCCCTTGAAATCCTCATCGCAGCGCGAGTCGTACAGGGGCTGGGAGCGGCTTCGATGATGGGGCTTTCTATGGCCTATGTTGGCGAGGCGGTTCCGAAGGAAAAGACCGGACGCGCGATGGGCCTGCTGGGAACCATGTCCGCGATTGGCACCGCGGTAGGCCCCTCGCTGGGCGGATTCCTGATCGCCAGCTTGGGCTGGCGCGCAATATTCCTCGTCGGTGTCCCGGTGGGGCTGGTCGCGCTCACGCTCACCTACCGATTTCTTCCTCGAGGTGGGCAAGAGCCAGCGGGCCATGGGCGGTTTGACGCCTTTGGCACGATCCTTCTGGCTTTGACTTTGACGTCTTACGCCCTGGCAATGTCCCTCGGTAGGGGTCGATTCGGCGTGCTCAACATCATGCTGCTCGCGGGTGCTCTTCTCGTGGGCGGGGTCTTCATCGCGTTCGAAACGAGAACACCGCACCCGTTGTTGAGACTCCAGATGTTCTGCAAGCCCGGCCGAAGCGGGAGCCTCATCATGAGTCTTCTCGTAGCGACGGTGATGATGTCGACTCTGGTCGTCGGACCCTTCTACCTCTCGCGTGCGTTGGCCCTTGGACCGGCGATGGTCGGATTGATCATGTCGGCGGGTCCCGCCGTGGTGATACTGGTCGGTGTTCCGGCGGGACGTTTAACCGAGCGATTCGGTGCCCGATCCGTATCAACTGCAGGTCTGGGCTTAATGGGGGTCGGAGCGTTGTCCATGAGCCTGACTTCAGCCACTTTCGGGATTCCAGGCTTTGTCCTTCCCGTCATTGTCCTTACGGCCGGATACGCCTTGTTCCAAACATCGAACAACACACTCATCATGACGGACGTTGCCCTTGATCAGCGGGGAGTGGTTTCAGGCATGCTCGGCCTATCTCGAAATTTAGGGCTCGTGACAGGCGCATCTGCGATGGGGGCCATCTTCTCGCTGGCATCAGGAGCCATGGATGTCGCATCGGCGAACCCCGCGGCGGTTGCAGATGGATTGAGAATCACCTTCGCCGTCGCCGCCGCGCTGGTGGCCGCTGCCCTCCTCATTGCGCGCGCGCCTAACCTGCGCTTGGTGCCTGGTCGACACTGCAAGTCCGTGCGGATGGAGGTAGGTGATGAGACGATGGCCCCCACGTCATAGAGTTGTTCTCTATTTCGGAGCTAGCGTCTTTTGCACGGCTCCGGCGGGCCCGCGAACGACTTCGACGTATTCGATCTTCCCCAACCTATACGGCTTGAAAGTCTCCGGTGAGAACGTGTTTGGGTAGTCGTAGATGTCCCGCTTCCAGATTGCATCGCCCGCTCCGTAGATCTCCCGCTGAACCGGCAGCTTCGTGCTGGGGTCGACCCAGTAGCGATAGTGCCCGCCGCCGATCGAATAGAAATCCAAGAGCCGGCCGTTCAATTTGACGCCGACTTCTTAATGATCTTGTTCTCGCGGGCCATCCGACCGGCAAGAATCGAGTTCAGGGTTTCGATGCCGAAGTCGGGCTTGGTGTCGGATTCGACAGACGCGTACTCCTTGCCGTAAGCCGGATTGTAGGACTGATAGTGATACTTGCGCTTGCCGTCGAACACGCGCACGAACCCGAGCCGTCCGTCCGGCGTGTATTGGCGGTAGGCCTCCTTTGTGCCGTCTCGCCAGAACTCCATGATGACGGCCGGCTTATTGTCGTGGCCGAAGATAATGGACTTTTGATGCCTCGTCCGCTGCTGCTCTTGAGCGATTCCGATGGCGCGAAGCTCGCCGGCATAAGCATTGCCTGTCGAAAGGGAAGTAATCAGAACGACGGCCCCGCCGACGGTTACCGCTGATCCGATACCGATAGGCCATCGCAGACCATGGCGCCTCTTTGCGGGAGCCCGCATCGCGAGTATGGCATCGCCCATGCCGCGCTTCGATTCAACGGGATTGCGCAGGGCTTGAAGCTCTTGATCGATCATTTCATCCATTGCGGGTTGAAGGTTTGAATTCATCTTGGGTCACCACTTGTCTTCCTTCTAATTGGATCCGGAGGTTCTGGCGAGCGTAGGAGACTCTCGCCTTGGCCGTACCGGTCGGAACGCCCAGCACGTGGGCTACTTCGTTCATGGAAAGCTGCTCGACCTCGAAGAGGACGAACGCTTCCCGCTGCTTGTCGGGCAGCTTTTGGATGGCGTTTGAGAGGATATGGCCTGTCTCGAAGGCAGCAATCCCCGGGTCTTTGGCGGCCCGGTCGTGTTCCATCAGCGGAAGAGATTTCCGCCGCCGGAGCCACTGCCGATATTCGTTGAAGGCGATCTTATGTATCCACGTTCT
>JBKJIP010000267.1:0-12790 GCA_046598515.1 Fimbriimonadaceae bacterium
CGACGTAAGGCGTAAGGCCTGCGTTCGAACTAGGAGGGGTCACGAGGCATGCCTCGTGACCCCTCCTAGTTCGAACGCAGGCCTTACGCCTTACGTCGTCGTCGAACCATCGCGGCGATGCCGAGGCCGAGAACGGCCATCGTTGCCGGTTCCGGAACCGGAGTGTAGTGAACATTGCCTGTCAGCGCACGCGGCGTGAAGACCGAGCCACCGAATGCGACGGCACCGGTGCGCGAGTGAGCCGAGAACAGCGAAAGATCAGCGTTGCTGAAGGACGTGTTCGAGGTCGTGCCCGTGCCAAAGTAGCGAATGCCGTTGCCCACGGTAACGCTGTGCAAGTACACGCCCGTGGTCTGGCCCGCGGTCAAGCCAATGAAGTTGTTCAGGTTGACCGAAGCGAGAACAGTCGAGCCGTTCGAAGTGCCGGCAACGGTGTCGAGCAGCGTCCAGCCCGTATTCGCGACCTGGAAGCCAACATAGGTGCCCGTTCGCGTATAGACTTGGACCGAGAAGGCGGTGCCGGCCGCGCCGCCAAACATGGTTTCGAATCTCGTAACATTCAGGTTCTGGGTCGTCGGCGTGAGATCCATGAAGATCCCGCCCGTACCGTTGTTCGAAGTGGCGTTAGCGTTCAGAATCTGGGCCGAACCCACAAACGGAATCGCGACTAATGCGCAAATAGCCAAAGCTCTCATATCAAAATTCCTCCAATCGGCCTCCCAGCCGGAAGCCAACGAATCTATTCTATCGGATATCCATCGGAAATGTCGACACAGGAGGGATATCTGTTATTTATACCGGTCCCTCGTTTGGAGGGCTTGAGTCGCTTCTTTGAGTTTCATGCTGGCCTGCTGACCTCACTAAGCTCATCAGGTGTGCTTCCACATCCTCGGATATCTCTTTACTCGCCTGGCCCCGCAGAGCCGCTATCATCGCCCTTAGGCAATCTAGATATCTGCGACAAGGTCCGCAGTGGACGACATGCTGCAGAGTGAACCATAGCCGAAGGCCGCGGGAATGGCCATCGGCGGCGTCGTGCAGCATCTTCTTCATGTGCTCGCAAGGCGGGGAGGGTTGGTCTTTTCTTCGCATGGTTCTAGCTATCCAAGGCAAGGTGGGCAAGGCGGTTTCGTAGCGCATGGCGGCCCCGGTGGAGGCGGGATCGAATGGTTCCGGATGGCACGCCAAGAACCTCCGCGGCTTCTTCATAGGTGAGCTGCTCGATATCGCAAAGCGAGACAGCGAGCCGGTACTCCTCGGGAATCTTGTCGAGTGCCTGAAGGATGTGCTGGCCGATGATCCTGAGGTCGACGTCCTTCCAGCCACCGTCTCCATCCGCGAGATCGGCCGTGTCGATGTCGGATGTTTGCGGTCGGGCGGCCGCCGTTCGAATAGCGCGGTGACGCTCATTGCGAAGGATCGCGAGGAGCCAGGCTTTAGGGTGGCGGCCGTCGAACTTGTCCCAAGCCTTCGCGGCGGCGAGCAGAGTTTGGCCCACGAGGTCCTCGGCCTCGGTCGCGGTGGCGACCAAGCGCTGGGCAACTCGGTAGAGAGTGGCCAGCTCCTTGCGGGCAGTTGATTCGAAGCTGAGTTTTGGGGGGTGCATGGGCGCCGATCTTCGTGCTCGACTGATGATAAGTCTAAGGCTGGGAAAACTGTTCCCGAAACAAACAAACTTCCACCTCCCCGAGGGGCACAAACATCCCAGGGGAGGTGGACGGTTGGAGCTTGCGAACTGGGTGGGGGTTCGCCTTACTCGCCTTCAAAAACAGGTTCGGCGACATGATCCGTGCCGCCCATCGAGATATCCCGCGCCATATCGAGCGAATACTGCTTGAGAATTGGCTCACTCTCGCGCTCGGCATGAGCTGTGATCTCGTCGACCACGCGCCTACGCATCGAGGGCTCCCATTCGACGACGTGGAATAGGCCATGAATTGCGCTTCGGCGTCCGATCCGGCTGGGGGCTTCAAGGCACTCAAGGAGTACGGGCCCGCCGATCTCGGCGGGCAAGTGACCCCCCAAAACAACGCCTGCCTTATAGACCGTGCGCGCAAAATCATCTTCGGCGTCCCAAAGAATCTGCTTCATTGCGGCCACCGCTTCCTGTTTCAGTTCAGGAGTGTCGCAGAAGCTCTCCAGGTCCTCATACAAATCAAGCACGCACCACTGGGCTGATCGCCGTAACGGATGAGTTCGGTCATTGAGGATAAAAATGAGCGCCGGCCCGAAGATGCGCAGGCTGGCGTGCAACTCGATTTCGGTGTGCGCCGACCCTGCCACGTCGCGGTCCTCACAAAAAAGAAGCTTGAGAAGATCGATGGGTTCGAGGTCCCGGATCGAGCCCAGATAGCGGCCCGATCGGCCGAGAGTGGCGGCGATCATGAACTGCCGGCGGAAGAGTGGCTCTGCCGCTCGCTTCAAATTCGAAAGCATCGCCTCGAGGCTTTCTCCCTTGGCTTCGTGCCAAGTCTGGGCGCAGCGGCCGAAAACCCCGTGCGGCGTGGTCGCATACTCCACCTCGAATTCCTCGCCGTGCGCTTGGAGGGAAGTCTTGCCCGCCCAATCGCTGGCCAAAACGTGATAGCGGTAGCTTGGCGGAGGCGGCGGCCAATGGAAGGCCTGACGGTGTCCCGGATTGCGAGCGGCCTCCGAGCCGGCGGCAACCGCCGCCGCGCGAACATAGTCGCGCAATTCTTCAACTAACCGATTCGCCTGCAACGTGTCGGGCACCCCGTTAATCTTACACCGGTCGAGGATCACACTCCAACTAACGTCTCATCAAAGGGCTTGGTCACCAAGCGATATACTTCGGAACAATGTCCAACCTTCGCACTGCCCTTTACGATGCCCACGTCGCCGCCGGCGGCAAAATGGTCGAGTTCGCTGGCTACGATATGCCCGTCCACTACGGCAGCGTCATTGCCGAGGCGAAGGCCGTGCGCGAGGGCGCCGGGATGTTTGATGTCAGCCACATGGCTCGCCTCTGGATCAAAGGGAACCGCAGCCAGGAGTATTTGGAGTGGGTCACGGCGAACGATGTTTCAAAATTGACCGATGGGCACGGCCAATACTCGCTGCTCCCCAACGAGAATGGCGGATTGGTCGACGACATCATCGTCTATCGGATCGCCGATGGTGTCTACCGGATGGTCGTCAATGCGTCAAACCACCAGAAGGATTGGAAGTGGCTGAACGACCAGAACAAACTCGGAGTTCAACTCACAGATGAAACCGCGACGACTTCCATGATTGCCGTCCAGGGTCCGGCTGCGGCCGAGATCGTGGGCAAACTGAGCCCGGCCGGCGAGGAACTCGCCAACCTTCCGTTCTTCGGTCTGAAGTACACGACGGTAGGCGGGATTCACGTATTCGCTCCCAAAAGCGGCTACACCGGAGAAGAAGGATTTGAGCTGATCTGCGAAAACGCGGATGCCCCCAAGCTTTGGCAAGAGCTTCTCGACAATGGCGTGGCACCATGCGGTTTGGCATCCCGCGACGCCCTCCGCGTCGAAGCTGGCTTACCGCTCTATGGCCACGAGCTTGGCGACGACATGAACCCCATTTCCGCCGGTCTCGGCTGGGTGATCTCGAAGGAGAAGCAGTTCATCGGTAGCGGCCCGATCAACGACGCGCGTGCGAACGGAACCCCGATGAAGTTGCAGGGCATCCGCTTGGAGTCCAAGCGCTTGATCGCCCCGGGTATGCGTGTCTATGTTGCGGGCGAAGACGTCGGCGAAGTTTCCAGCGGCGTCCACTCGCCGTTGCTCGATTGCGGAATTGCATTCGCTTTCATTCGCAGCGACATCAAGCAGGGAACCCCTTGCGAAATCGATGTCCGCGGCAAGCGAGAGCCGGGCACCGTGGTGAACAAGCGCTTCTTCAAGCGAAGCTAGGTATCTTCGAGTCTGATGTCCATCATCCTTTCCACCTGGGACAAGCCGGGCAAAGTGGCAATCGATGCCGCCTGGCAAGTCCGCCGCAACGGCGCGGATCTGCGAACAACTTTGGAATCTGGCCTGAGCGCCGCCGAACTCGACCCCACTTTGGTCGCGATCGGCCTGGGCGGGTTGCCCAATGCCGATGGCGAAGTCGAACTTGACGCCAGCATGATGGACGGCGCCGATCTCAGCGCGGGCGCGGTCTGTGGCGTCCGAGGCATATGCCCGGTCATCTCCGTCGCCCGGAAGGTCATGGAAGAAACGCCCCACGTGATGCTCGCCGGTGAGCAAGCGCGGCGATTCGCGGTGAGCAAGGGCATGAAGCCGCGAACGCTGATGACCGCTCAAAACATCGAGTGGTACAACGACTGGCGCAACCGCCAAGATAAAGACGATGTGGAATATGTCCATAGCGTCGAGGATCGCGCCCTCGTTGCCGCCGAGCACCATGGCGACACCGTGACCATGCTGGCTTGGGAGGCACCTCACCACTGTGTCGCCGCCAGCAGTACGAGCGGTCTGGCCTGGAAAATGCCGGGGCGGATCGGCGATTCGCCAATCATCGGTGCGGGGATTTACGCGGATGACGAGGTCGGCGCGGCGGGCGCGACGGGCTGGGGCGAAGAACTTTGGAAGGCCGTTGCATCTTTCCGCACAATTGAGGCCATGAGACATGGAATGAATCCTCAGGAGGCCTGTGAATTCACAATTCGCACCATGATGCGGAAGCAGCCCTCTTCGCGGGAAACACAGAGCGTGGTTTTCGCGATTTCGAAGACGGGAGAATATGGTGCTGCGAACACGAAGGATTTGTTCCACCTCTGGATTTGCGATGAAGGAGAGATTTCCTGCCGCGAATACGGCCCCGTCAGTTTTCCATGAAACGGTACTAAAATCAAACCTTTCCGCGCGGTGTAGCCATAAGGAGAAAGGTTGTTTCGTGCCACAATATTTATAGCGAACCCTAGCAAAATCACAGGGAATCGCAATTGAGGGGAGCGACATCGAGGACTACATCATCTTTTTAAAACCGGTGCGGGAAGCATTTCCCAACGATGCATCTGAGGATGAAATTGAGCAGGTTGCCGCCCATTTCGATCACCTTAATCGGGCCCTGAATGACGGTCGGCTCCTCTTTGCGGGACGCACCACCGGTGAACGGCCCTACGGTTTGGTCATGCTTCGAGCAAAGAACTTTGAGGAGGCCGAAAAGTTCGTCAAAGACGACCCGGCCATCCAAGGCGGCGTCTTTGAAGCCGATCTCCAGGGATTCCGAATCGCCCTGATGCACGAATTCATGGCCGCTCAGCGCGAAATGGAAGCTTCCATGCAGCGCAATCGTTACGGCTTATAGGCACGCAACGATCGCATCGCCCATCTCGGTCGTGCTTATTAGCTTGTTGCCGTTTTCAAAGATGTCGGCCGTGCGAAGCCCCTTGTTCAGCGCCGCTTCGACGGCGGCCTCGATGCGGTTCGAAGTCTCATTGTCTCCGAAAGTAAACTTCATCATCATCGCCGCGCTAAGTATCGTCGCGATCGGATTCGCTCGGCCCTGACCCGCGATGTCCGGCGCGGAGCCGTGGATCGGCTCGTAAAGGCCAAAGACCTTGTCCCCCTTCGGTTCCGTGAGTGAAGCGCTCGGCAGCAAGCCGAGAGATCCCGTGATCATCGAAGCTTCATCGCTCAGAATGTCACCGAACATGTTCTCCGTGAGAATCACGTCGAACTGCTGCGGATTTCGGATGAGCTGCATGGCGCAGTTATCTACTAGCATATGGCTCACACTCACTTCAGGGTTGGCCGTCGCATAGTCGGAGACGACTTCGCGCCAAAGGCGGCTCGTCTCGAGAACGTTCGCTTTATCGACGCTGACCACTTGGTGTTTACGCTGGCGAGCGATCTTGAACGCGACCTCCGTGATTCTCTTGACTTCGGATTTGGAGTAGATCATCGTGTCGATAGCGACATTTCCGTCCTCGCGCCGCTCGCGCGGCTTGCCGAAGTAGATGCCGCCCGTGAGTTCGCGAATCACGATGAGGTCGACCAGGCAGTTCTCGCCTCGGAGCGGGCTGGCACTCATGAGGGCTTTGAGGGTCTTGGCCGGGCGCACGTTAGCGAAAAGATTCAGTTCCGCACGGAGGGGAAGCAGGGCTCCAACTTCGGGCCGCATCGTGACGGGTTGGATATTGTCCCATTTGGGCCCCCCGACGGCACCAAGCAGAACGGCATCGGCCGCTTTGCATAGATCAAGGGTGGCGTTCGGGAGAGGCTGGCCGGTTACGTCATACGCGGCGCCTCCCACCAAGGCACGTTCAAACTCCAGATCGGCGCCAACCGCCTTCAGAACCTTGACGGCTTCGGAGACGACTTCGGGTCCGATACCATCGCCGGCGAGCACCGCGACTTTGTGGGGCATAGGCTCCGATTATGACATCTGGGAACCAACCCGGCACTTCCGGCGCATCGTAGATAGGGGACCAAACGTCTCGCTATTGTTGCCCCGCGAGGCAGAGCAGGATTTCTAGATTCAATGACGAGTCACCGCGACCGATTAGACGAAAGGTATCAGGGAATTTGCGCCGCCATTTTGCGCATGGGAAATGTCACCAGCGAGATGGTGCGGCTTGGCGTCGAGGCCATCCTTAGCGGGGATGTCGCCTTGGCCCGCCATGTTATGGACATGGATGATGAGGTCGACGCGCTTGAAAAGGCCACGATTCAGAAAATCGTCGTCGCCGTCGCTCTCGAAGCTCCCGTCGCCTCCGATGTGCGGCTCTTAACGTCCAGTCTCGGCGTCGTCGGCGAACTTGAGCAGTGCGCGGATGATGCGGTGAAACTATCTCGTCGAGCCACGAAGCTCGTCGGTCACTTCCCGGGCGAGATGAAGCTTGCGCTCGAACAGATGGGGATCGAGGCTCGCAAATCCCTCAACCTCGCCTTGAAGCTGTATATGGAGTTCGATGACGATCTGGCGGATTCAATCATCCTGCAAGATAACATCGTCGACACCGCGTACGTGAACGCGAGGAATCGAGTGTTCGAATTGATCCAGGCAGATCCCGCCGAGACATCAAACCTCGTGCGGGTTATCGAAGCCTTTCACGCCCTGGAGCACGTGGCCGACCACTCCGCCGAGATCGCGTCTCGGCTAAAGCTGTACCACGGTAAACCGACCGACTAGCCCTTGAATTCGGGGCCGATCAGACCTTTCCAGACCGTCTTCTGGCCTGCCGTCAGAACTGCGAGGACATCCGAGATGGACTTCGTGCGGATCTGGTCAAGCTTTTTCTGTGCGCCCGGACCAATGTTCTTCCAGTTCTTCTGGAAGGCTTCTTGGGCTTTCTTCTGGTCAGCCTCGGTTTTGGGTTCTTTGATGCCCTTCTTGGCTTGGTTCACGGCGTCGTCGTTCACCTTCTGACCATCCGCCAAGCCCTTCTGGACGATGCCGCGAACCTTGGTTATCTGGGCCGGATTGAGACCCACTCGTTTTGCGACGGTGTCATCAGCGAGGGCGGCCACGCCGATTGCCTGGAGGCTAATCTGGCGGAGGCGAACAATTTGGTTGTCCGTGAGGATGTTCAGCACCTGAGTTTTAAGGTCGGTGACCATCTTGAGCTCGCGGTTCTGATCGCGCTTGGGTTGCGTCTTGCCACCGTTGCTTTGCTTCTTAAGCTCTTCGAGGTAAGCCTTCTGCGTATTGTTGAACTTCTCGGCGAAGACGTTCATTTTGGTCCGCTGCGACTCCGTGAGCTTCATGTCCTTCTGAACCGCCTGGTTCTGCAGCAGCACGATGGAGGCGACCTGACGGTCGAAGGCATCGGCCTGAACAGAGGCGATGGAGGCGATTGCCGCGAGGGCGAGGATTGCTTTCTTCATGATTGTCTTTTAGGTCTCTACGAACTCTTCCGCATATTCTGACGCCTCACCATCCAGTTCCACTTCACTGGTCGGGACGATGGACTTAATCTGCCGGATGAGTTCAGGTTCGAGATTGACGGAAACGGGAATGAAAATCGGGAGGTGTTGCTCGATCGGCAGAATCTGCAACTGAACTTCAGAAGTGCCAGGATGCTTGCGCAATGTCTCGATTAGACGACTTAACTGCGGTTTTGTTGCCCGTGCCATCCGAATTTGGACTCGGCCCGCGCTATTGCTGTTCGGCAGTTCCAGCCCGAGCTGCTCCATCGGCGCGATGTCTTCGAGTCTAATCTCGACATTCTTCTCGCCGCCGCTGCCCGGACGATCACGGTGCATGACCGTGCCGGAGATTTTCACCACCGTGTCCTTTATAAGTAGGTGCGAGAGCTTTTCGTAGGTTGCGGGGAAGACCGTGATCGGAATCTGGCCGGTGAAGTCCTCCAATATGAGCGAAGCCATCTTCTTTCCTTGCGACTTCGTGATGCTCGTTCTCATGCCCGCGATGACGCCGGCGAGTTTGACCGACTTGCCGTCCTCGAGTTCAGGTACGGCAACGCATGAATGAGTCACCGCGGTGACCAGCATCCGCTCATAGCCCCGAAGAGGGTGATCGCTCACGTAGATGCCCATCACTTCCTTTTCCTGAGCGAGAATCTCAGCCCGGCCAAGGGGCTCGACGATCGGAAGGGCGGGGTAAGTCGGATGTCCACCGGAGTCCTCGCCAAAAAGGGAGTCCTGGCCGGCCAACCGATTTCGATTTGAATTGTCCGCAAAAACCAAGGCACCGTCCAGAACCTCGAGCATGATCTTGCGGTTAGGCTCTATATCGGAGAGTGCTCCCGCCTTGACAAGGTTTTCGAGAGAACCCCGGTTGAGGCCAAACGGTTTGACACGCTCGGTGAAGTTGAACAGGTGCGTAAACGGACCATTCTCGGCCCGGTCTTCGATGATCCCCTGGGCAACACCTTCGCCGACATTCTTAATGGCGACGAGGCCGAATCGGATGGCCTTGCTTTTGACCGATTTGCCGTTCTTTGCGCCGTTCCCATTTTTTGAACCATGGTTGCTCGCCTCGCCGGCGGCGACTTCTACGATTGTAAAGTCGAGGCCGCTGGCGTTTACGTCCGGTGGCAAGACCGGGATTTTGAGACGCCGGCACTCTTCGATACACGTGACGACCCGCTCTTCTTTTTCCCGGTAAGCCGCAAGGAGGGCGGCCATGTATTCGGTGGGGAAGTTTGCCTTTAGAAATGCCGTCTGATAAGCCAGAACCGCATAGCAGACCGCGTGCGCTTTGTTGAACGCGTAGTCCGCAAAGGGCACGAGGAGGTCCCACACCCGATTGCCGACTTCATGCGAAACGTCGTTCGCCGTGCAGCCGTCCATGAACTCAACCTTCATGGCGGACATCGCCTTGTGATCCTTCTTGCCCATGGCGCGGCGAAGGACGTCGCCCTTGCCCAGGCTGAAGTTCGCCAACGTCTGCGCGATCTTTTGGACCTGCTCCTGATAAACGATGATGCCGTAGGTCTCTTTCAGGATGGGCTCCAGCAAAGGATGCATGTAGTCCGCCTTCTGCCGCCCGAACTTCTGATTGATGTACTGCGGGATGTTCTCCATCGGACCCGGCCTATAGAGCGCGACCATGGCCGTGAGCTCGTGAACGCTCTGCGGCTTGAGCTCCTTGACGTAGCGAGTCATGCCGCCCGATTCAAGCTGGAACACGCCTACCGTTTCGCCTCGCCCGAGGATTTCATAAGCGATGGGATCGTCGAGCGGGATGTTTTGGATACCTCGCCGCAAAAGCAGGGCCGCCTTTTCCTCGATCGACATCTCGGGAACGGGCTTGTCGATATCTAGACTTTCAAGATCGAGGTGACCATATGAACTCTGAATGTTATCGACGCTCTTGGCCAAAACCGTAAGGTTCGAGAGCCCCAGAAAGTCCATCTTTAGCAGGCCTATTTTCTCGAGAATGCCCATTTCGAAGGCTGTAATGGGCTGGCCCTCGTTCGATCGGTAGAGCGGAATGTGGTCGACGAGCGGCTCTTTCGAAATGACAACGCCGGCGGCGTGGACGCCGCAGTTGCGGGCGAGGCCCTCGACGGTCTTGGCCGAATCGACTAGCTCCCGAGTGCGCTGATCGGACTGATAAAGCTGTCGGAACTCGACGATCTCCTTCATCGCCTTGGCAATGGTCATGCCCGGCAGAGTGGGGATGGTCTTACATATTTTATCGGCTTCTTGCGGGGCGTAACCCATGACGCGGCCGCAATCGCGGATGGCGGCCTTTGCGCCGAGGGTGCCGAAGGTGACGATCTGGGCGACGTGATCCTTGCCGTATTTCTCATTCACGTACCGGATCATCTCTTCGCGGCGAGCATCCTCGAAGTCCATGTCGATATCGGGCATGGATATGCGCTCAGGATTTAGGAACCGCTCGAAGGTGAGATCGTAGTCGAGCGGGTTCACGTCCGTGATACCGATCGAATAGGCGACCAAAGACGACGCGGCCGAGCCGCGGACGCCAAAGTAAATCCCCTTTGAGCGGGCGTGCTGCGCGAACTCTTTTACGAGCAGGAAGTAGGATTCAAAACCGGTGTTCTCAATGACGGAGAGCTCGTAGTTGAGCCGCTCCATCGCCCTCTCATCCGCGCCCGCCATCCGCTTAGGCAACTCCTCCATGGCGAGTTGCTTGAGGTAACTGTTCGGCGTGTGACCCTCGGGTAGGTCAGGGTCGGGCATGTTCGCTTTCTGCTTGCCCAGTTCCACGTTGCATCGCTCGGCGATCATGAGCGAGTTCTCGATGGCTTCGGGAGTCTCGTGGAAGAGTTCCGCCATTTCGTCGGGCGTCTTGACGTAAAACTCGTCGGTCGAAAACTTGAACCGACTCGTATCGGCGACTTGGGCACCGGTTTGGATGCAGAGGAGAACGTCGTGCGGCTGAGCGTCTTCCTTGCAGAGATAGTGAGCGTCGTTTGTGGCGACCAGTGGCAGCTTCAGCTCCTTTGAAATCTTGAGGAGTCCATCGCGAACCTGCCGCTGCTCGGGCAGCCGGTGATCTTGGAGCTCGACGAAGTAGTTGTCTTCGCCGAACATTTCGGCATACATTCCGGCGAGATACTGGGCCCGGTCATATTCTCCCTTCAGGAGAGCCTGGTTGACCTCGGAGCCGAGGCAGGTGGTGGTGGAAAGAAGACCCTTGGAGTGGGCTTTGAGCAGTTCGTGATCGATGCGGGGGCGGTAGTAATAGCCGTCCAGCGCGGAAATCGTCGCGAGCTTGCAAAGGTTGCGATAGCCTTCGAGGTCTCGGGCAAGGAGCAGGAGGTGAAACGAGTCCTTTTCTTCGCCCCGGCCCTTGTTCGTGTGCCCCCCGGGAGCGACGTAGGCTTCCATGCCGACGAGGGGCTTGACGCCCTTCTTCTGGCACTCCATGAAGAACTCCATAACCCCGAACATGACGCCATGGTCAGTTATGGCAAGGGCGGGCATGTCGAGCTCTTTGGCTCGGCTGACCATATCCGGAATCCGGTTGGCCCCATCGAGCAGGCTGTACTCGGTGTGGTTATGAACGTGGCAAAACTGGCGACCCATGGAGGGGGAGAGAGGGCGCTCGGCCCGGCTCTAATTGTGACGGAGCCGGGCCGCTTTTCGCTTCCCAAACATCGCTGATTCGTCTTGGGCACTGTGCCCAAGCGCTTGGTTATAAATCGATCACATTCGGCTTCCAGTCCAGCCGTTTGAGGGTCTCCAGATAATCGCTCTCCGTGAGTTCCTCGGGTCGCTTTCGATTCAGAGCGACAACGACGCCCTCCATGACGTTCGTGGCAAACGTCTCACCCCCCATCACCGGGGTCGTCGTAATCGCGCGGCGGGCACCCGTCGTCTTCAGCCAATCCAAATCGGCTTTCCGTAACGTCTGGGTGAGAATGGTCTTTCCATCGAGCCGATCCGGCGCATACCTCTTGATGTAGTGCCAGTCTCCACAAATGAAAGTGGCCTCGTTGAAAACCTTCGGAAACTTTGGCGTTCGAGAGTCCTGCTTTTCGCCGGTCGGATAGAACCACTTGAAGGGAAGCCTAGTGATGATTGGAAGCACAATCGCCCCGAAGATTCGAACTGTCTTGTAGCTGCGAATCGGGATGGGTAAGCCTAGCCCGAATAGAAAATCGCCGTATGTGGTCTGCGCACCGACTTCGAGCAGGGCCTGAGCCATCCCGAACCGGTCAACCGCCGATACGAGAAGCACTTTCTCATTCTTGAAGTCGACGGTTCCATCCCTCTGCAGCGCGAGAATGGTCTCGCGTTCGAGAGTATGCTTTAGGCCACTACCGTCGACGACCGGAGTCGTCTTCGCCCCCGCGACCAGCTTTTGAATCTGCTTGAAGGCGTATCTCCTCTTGCCGACGACGACATAAATGTCCGCTCCCCCGACACCGAGGGCGTCGACTTTGCCGTCGAGATCGGAGAACATCTTGGCGAAGGCATCGAGGTCGCCGTCCGTGCCGATCCGCTCGATCCTGAACATCTCCCCCAAAATCTCGACCTCATGGGTCTTGTTCCGCTTGCTGGAACCGAGGCTGACGGAGACGACACGTCGCATGGAGTTATCCCAAAGGATAGCATCGGCGCCGAGCATGGCAGTAGGGTCTACCGGATTCAGTCTTCTTGCAACCACCGAAGGAACACGAAGGGGCACAGAACTCGGCTTTGTCCCTCTTTGCGACTTTGCGACTTTGCGCCTTTGCGTGGAATGCTTTCTGCACTCGATATGCTGTCGCCGCGACACAAGCATTCGCGGCCCACATTGGTTTACGGCAACGCTTGGTATAGTTCGACCATGTTCTTGTCACTTATGTGTGCGTTTGCCGTGCTCGGCCAGGCTCAGCAGCAGGGCGATCCGTCCAAGACCGAGGCGTGGACTCCCGTGC
>JBKJIP010000431.1:0-3409 GCA_046598515.1 Fimbriimonadaceae bacterium
GAATGCGGACGGGGAAGTCAAGAAAGTCGCCCTCTTCGATGAGGTCTTCGGCTTTTATCTGGACAAGCCTTACTTCTGGGGCAACTACGGGCACACGACCGAGATGGGCTACGAGACGATGAGCACGGTCGAAGACTTCATCGCCGCCCTCAATAATCTGGGTATCAGCCATCTCTACGTGAATGTTAATGCCGCCGATCCGGAGTTCAAGCAGGGTCTTTCCGACGTTCTGTCCGGCAAAACCCTGTCGGTCGATCCGCAGAAGTTCGTGGCCGACGTTCAGGCGAAATGGAAGGGATTCATCCTGATTGGGCTGTCCGACGGGAAGATCCAGGGGGTCTCCCCAAGCCGAGGCGGCGTGATTCTCAAACTGGCGGATTAATCCGCCAGTCGCCTTTGTTGCGGTCGTGCCAATTGCGCACGTCGCCTTCCTCCCGGCCGCGCATGAGCGCGTCGAAATCCAACTCGGCGTAAGCGATACCTTCCTCGCCCAGCTTCGTTTCCGCCAGGGTTGCCGACTCCGGGAAAGGAGGCACGCTCGGAGCGATAATCGCGCTGGTTCCATAAGTCGAAGGCACCGGCTCACGTCCAAGCGACCCGACCAAGGACGCATGGACGACAAAAACCTGGTTCTCGATTGCCCGGGCCAGACACGACCAGCGCACGCGCTGAAACCCGTGCCGGGTCTCGGTGTAGCTCGGAACGCAATGCACCCGCACCCCCGCTTCCGCCAACTCGCGCCCGGCGGCGGGGAACTCGACGTCGTAGCAGATGGTCACGCCGACGTCTCCTCGCGGAAACAGCCCCGAACCCGAATCGAGTCCCCATTCGACGGCTTCCCACTGGGTGAGGATGTTCTTGGGCTGCCGTTGGCCCCCGAATAGACACACATTCCGGTTTTCCCGAATGTGGGATCCGCCCACAATGATGGAAGCTGTCTCTTTCTCTAACCGCGTAAGCTCGGCTTCGTAGCGCGGGCCATATGCCTCGAGCATTGGAGGGATTTCACTCGATTGGAGGCTGGTCGGCATGCCACACGAGGGCGTGTGGCTTGAACCAGTGGTAGGAAGAGCCATCAGTTCGAGGACGGGTAGCTCAGGAAGAACCACGAGATCTGCTTTCGCTGACGCTTCGTAAACCAAAGCTTCAAGATGGTCGAAGAACTCCTGTTCGGTGCCGATTTGGCGTACCGCCCAGCTAACGGCGGCGACCTTCACGGACGCCACTCCAGCAACGCCGCACAGTTCCCCGACTCTTCGTCTTCCATGTAGTTCTCGATTCCGCCCACCAAGGTCAAACCGTACCGCAGCAACGGCGTCAAAGTCCGATCCTCTCTCGTTCGCGCCTCGACTTTTTTCAAGAAGGTTCCGAGTTCGAGCCCAGAAGCGCCGAAGTCGGGAAGCCGGCACCCGGTGGCGTAGCGGTCGAGCCCATTCTCGCGGACAAAGCGAAATCGCTCTTCATAAATCCGCCGACCCACGCCCTTGCGGCGGAACTGGGGATGGATGGAGATATCGAGGCCATAAAGCGTGGTTCCTTCCGGGTCAAAGGTCGAAAGGAAAGGTCCGCCGACCGTCGACTCCCAACTCGCGTGAGCCTGAAAGTTCGCTTCCGAGATCCGGGTGTTGCTCGCGCTGCCAGCGATCAGCCCGCCCGCGACGGCCACAAACTGTCCGGCGGGAAAGATTTCGATGTGCCGGCGCAAATGGTCGGCAGACCACAGAAGTTCCTCCGGAAATGGGTCCGGAAAGCACGCTCTTTGAAGCGCGACGACCGCCGCAAGATCGGCAACCCCCATCCGTCGGACCACGACTTCCACCCGAAGAGTTTACGCGGGTTTTGGTTGAAGGTCCCGAAGAGCTAAACTAGATGGAACTCCCCGACCATGTTCAGACTTAGAAATACCATGCTCCGAAGCCGGGTCTTGCTCATCACGCTGTTTTTCACCCTCGTCGCGGGTGCGATGGCGCAAGATGCCACCGCTCGTGCCGTCAACGACCTCACCAAGGATGGGCTTCTCAGCTTCATCTTGGCCTCACTCGTGGCGGGCCTCTTCGCGTTGACGACTCCTTGTGTGTTTCCGATGATTCCGGTTACCGTGAGCTTCTTTGCGAAGCAGGGAGAGAAGAGCCCTGAACTCCGGTTGAAGGGTCCGATCTCTTACTGTTTGGGGATCATCAGCACCTTCATGGTTGTTGGCGTTGCCTTCGGCAGTATCTTCGGCGTAGCTGATCTGAACCGATTTGCGGTGTATTGGGTAACCAACTTGGTTCTCGGTGCCCTCTTCGTGGTCCTTGCGCTAAGCCTTTTCGGTTTATTCGAGATCAGCATGCCGTCCTGGATCATACGTGGAGCGGACTCGGGGCGAAAGAAAGGCGGGTTGATTGCCTCATTCGCAATGGGACTCACCTTTGCTCTGACCTCGTTTTCCTGCACGATCGCCTTCGTCGCAACACTTTTGACTTTTGCGGCTAAAGGTGGCAGTTTCGCTTATCCGATCCTGGGCATGGGCATTTTCAGTCTGACCTTCGCGTTGCCCTTCTTCCTTCTGGCCCTTTTTCCGACCGTTCTCGCCAAGATGCCGAAATCAGGCTCGTGGATGGTGATCCTGAAAGGCTTCATGGGCTTTATTGAGCTGATGTTCGCGGTCAAGTTTTTCCAAATGGCCGATCTGAACTTGAAGGCTGGGTGGTTCACGCTCGAAGTCTTCACCGCCGTTTGGATGATCCTCTTGGTCATGGCCGGCTTGTATCTCTTTGGAATCCTCAAGATCAAGGGCCATGAGGGCAAGCCGGGGCCGTTGCGGCTGGGATTCGGTGTCCTCACCTTCCTCTTCGCCATCTCGCTGAGCTTCGCCTATGTTGACAAACTGCCAAGCTGGGCATCGGGTTTCCTACCTCCCAAACCCTATCCTTACGAGGGCTCGGAGAATATCGGCGGACCGGTCGCGAAAGGCGAACTGGAGTGGGTTACCAATGACATCGACAAGGCGAAAGCTCAAGCCAAGAAGGAAAACAAGCTTATCTTCATCGATTTCACCGGTTACAACTGCGTGAACTGCCGAAAAATGGAGCAGCAGATTTTCCCACGTGAGAAGGTGAAAGAAGCGATGAGCAAGTATGTCCTGCTTCGACTCTACACCGACGACATCTTCAAGAATCCGGAGCGGAGCGAGAAGTATCAAGAGCTTCAGACGAAGCTGGTTGGGGCGATATCTCTGCCGTACTACGTGATCGTAGACGCGGAAGTCAACCCGCTCTTCGCCCACCGAGATTACGAACCCGACGAAACTAAGTTCATCTCGTTCCTCAACCAGGACACGAGCTACAAAGTGGCTTCAAAATGAACACGACCGCCCGCGCGGATATCAGGAACTCATCGGCCAATCAAGGATTTAACCTAGGCTGAT
>JBKJIP010000225.1:0-7334 GCA_046598515.1 Fimbriimonadaceae bacterium
TATCAAAGCCGGAAAACCGGAACTGTCGTAGTTTAGCGCGATTGAGGCGGCAGGGTGCTAGGGGGAGGTCTGGGTCGAAGGGGTCGCAGGTGACAAAGGGGTCTCAAACGAGAATCTCACCTTGACCCCTAAGTCCCCTTCGACCCCTCCCAACAACAAAAGAGCCCGAGCTTCCCAAAGGAAGCCCGGGCTTCGCGTGATTGCGCTTACCGTCGAAGCATCTGCTTCAACTCCGAGGCGATGCCGGCGTAGTTGAGAGCGGTCTGCTCCGTGATGATTCCGGCCTTGACGAACTTGTAGAGCGACTGGTTCATGGTTTGCATGCCCCAGAACTCGCCTTCGTTCATCAGTTCGTACAGGTCGCTGAAGTGACCGTCTTCGATCTTCTTCGAAACCGTCGGCGTACACACCAGGATTTCCATCGCGCAGACGCGGCCGTTGCCGTCGGCTCGGGGAACGAGCTTTTGGGAAACGATGAATCGCAGCGAGTTCGCCAGGCGCATACAAAGGTGGTCCTTTTCATGCGGCGGGAACATGTTGATGACGCGGTCCATGGTCTCATACGCGGAAGACGTGTGAACCGTGGAGAAGACCAAGTGACCGGTCTCACCGGCTTGGAGCGCGGTTTGGAACGTGGTCACGTCGCGCATTTCACCGACGAGGATGACGTCCGGAGCTTCTCGGAGAACGGCGCGCATCGCGGGGAGGAAGTCTTCGGTGTCGATACCGATCTCGCGCTGGGTGACATACGACTTCTTGTCCTGGTGAACAAACTCGAGCGGGTCTTCGATTGTAACGATATGGACCGACCGGGTTTGGTTGATCATATCGAGCACCGCCGCCAGCGACGTCGTCTTTCCGGAACCCGTCGGACCCGTGAAGAGGATCAGGCCCATGCGCGGATTGCCGAACTGCTTCAGTGTCGGGTGCAGGCCAAGGTCGTCGATCGAAAGAATCGTCAACGGAATAATTCGGGCGACGATACCGTGCGTGCCTTTCTGAAGATGAAGGTTGGCGCGGACGCGGCAAAGATCTTTAACCGCGAAGGCGATGTCCATCTCCATGCAATCTTCGAACTTGCGCTTTTGGCGCTCATTCAGAAGGTCCATGTTGATTCGCTCGGTATTCTTCTCGTCCATCACCGGCCAATCGCCGGGGACCGGCTTCATGGTCGAGTGCTGACGCATCATGGGCAAGGAGTTCGCTTTGACAAAGATGTCAGAGGCGCGCTCATGGAAGCCGATTTCGATTAATTCGTGAATGCTGACTTGAGATGGATCTCGCATATCCGTTGCAACTCCAGGCTAGCGCCTTGTTGTGGGTTTTCGGGGACCTCCCCGTAGCATCGCGAAGTATACCAACGCCCCCAGAGCGAGACCCGCGATAACGAAGAGGACAATCAGGACGACCCGGTTGTCCGTAGGAACAGACGTGGTCTGGGGTGGCTTTTCGTTCGCAACTTCGAACTTCTCCGGGAAAGTTATCGCGTTCGGATCCTGGCTCAGCAGTTCGATGCGATATTCGATGCCGCGCGGCATGGGCATAAACCGCCCTTCCGCTCGCAAGACTTCAGGAATCTGATAGGTTTCCAGCGTCTTTTTCGAAGGCGCCTCGCCATCGAAAACAATATTAATGCCGTGAATCGTGTTCGGCTCCGGAACTCCAGCGAAAGCCTTGAGAATCGGCGCGACGCGCAAAGCGTTCAAATCTCGCTCGATCAAACCGTCCACCGCGAACTCCGCCCTCAGAAAAGTCATTTTCTTTGGGCCTCCCACCACATGGGGCACGACCGCCACGCCGCGCGGGGCCACGCCGAGCTCTCGCCCGATCGCCTCGATCTGCGCTCGCAGGGTCTCTTTCGGAAAATCTGGCTTCACGAGGGTGATCTGGACGAGGTCCGCACCTGTAGTTTGATGTTGCCGAACGAGCACGATGACATCCGGTTTGACGGTGTCGAACAGCGACATTTGGCCCATTGCCATAGCGCCTAAAGCGACCAGAAGACACACAAGATAGGCCCGGAATGACAAATCACCTTAAAGTTACCCGGCAATGACGGAACGGATCGAATGGAATGCACGTCTAACACCGTCAAATGGAGACATCTAGAGGGTTGCGCGCGTAAGGGTGTCAGTCCTGCATAATGGCAGTCGCATTTTGAATCGGGGTGTCGGTCAAATACATGAGTGAAACAGAGCTATTAAGAGAACCGCACGGTCTATATCTGACCGCGGAAGGGTACAAAGCCCTCCAGAAAGAGCTGGATCACCTCACGGTGGTCAAGCGGCCCGAAATCGCGGGTCGAATTCGCGAAAGCCTGGAGCATGGCGAGTTCAGCGAAGATAATTCCGAGCTCGACGAAGTGAAGTTCGAGCAGGCGATGGTCGAAGGACGCATCGCCGAACTGAAGGGCATCTTCGGCACGGCGCACGTGCTTGAGCCGGATATGATTCCGACCGACTACGTGGGCGTAGGCTCCCGGGTCGTGGTGCTCGACAAAGAATTTAAGGAAGAGTTTCCCGTCGTCGTTGTGGCCAGTGTCGAAGCCGATCCGGATCGCGATCTGATCAGCTCCGAGTCACCGATGGGCCTTGCGCTCATGGGTCGCCGGGAGAAGGACGTCGTCGAAGTCGACGCCCCCAGCGGCAAGAAGCGATATGAGATAAAGACGATTAGTCTGTAAGTAGACCAATTTGACCCCCGGCTCGAACCGGCGCAAGCGATCCCAAGGAAATCCTTTGGGGTCGCTTTTTCTTCCCGCCGGCTGCGCAATGTATTCGTGGCTGGTGATGTACTTGATCGGAAACCGCCGTCGAAGGACACCGATCACATTTTCGAGAGCCTGAAGTTGAAGCTCCGGGTATGGATCTACCCCGTCGTTCAGGTTCACCAGTTCGATCCCGACGGAGAACGCATTCACCTTCTCCCGCCCCTCGACATCTTTGCTCACGCCCGCATGCCAGGCGCGATCGAAGGTGCTAACTTGCTGCACGATCGACCCATCCTTCCCAATCGTAAAATGAGCGCTGACCTGGCTTTCCTTTTTCAAGAAATGGGAGACGGTGCCCCTTAGAGTCGGCTCGACGGTGGAATGAATGACGACCGTGTCGACCGTCGTTTCCAGCGGCCGTGCATCGCAGTTCGGGCTCTGCAGATACCGAATGTGATTGAATCCAGGATCTACCCAGGGATCCGGCAGCACCGCCGCCGGCCCACCCAGCATCTGCGTGCAGATCATGGAGGTTACGGCGAGCATGGGTTATTATAGGGCGGAACGCGGAGCGCAGGGCTTCCGCCCTGCACCCCTGACCCCGGAGCTTCTGCTCCGGAGCCTTCCGAATCATCCTGAAGCCCCCTGCGCGGCACGTTGCATCCACGCCCTTCCTTGGATTGTGGGTGCAACCCAACCGGTGCTCGACTCCAAAGCTCCGGAGCGGAAGCTCCGGGGTCCGAGATGCGGGGCGGAAGCCCCGCGCTCCAGGTCCCAATTTCCCAAGCCCTACCTCCAAACCCAAAACCCCAAACCCTAGACCCCAGACCCAAGCAATCTCTAAAACCCAACCCCGGAAAATCCTCGCAAAACACCCCAAAACCAAACGGGACCTACCGAACTCGCCCAGGTTCCCGATAAGTGTAATGTTCAGCTTTAGTCTCGCCTGGTAATTTGAGGTATCGCCAGTCCCGCGGGAGTCCTTCGAGGAAGGTCTCTCGTCTCCTTCAACGAGGGTGGTATTCGTGCTCGGAATGGGGCGGACTTCCTAGGCGTACAAACAATAAGGATCAAGCGCGGTTCTAAGGCGTCAAAGAACTGGACCGACGCAAAAGTCCAAGCGAAAAAAATCAAATGTGGCAAAGATTTACGGAAAGAGCTAGAAAGGTCGTCTTCTACGCACAAGAGGAAGCGCAAAAGTTTGGTGAGGGCTATGTCAGCACCGAGCATCTGTTGCTGGGCCTCGTGCGGGAGTCGGACAGCGTGGCCGCTCGAGTCCTAGAAAAACTCGGCGTCAGCCTGAACCGAGTCCGCAGTGAGGTCGAGAAGCAGCTTCCCCGTGGCGAGGCCCGGCCTAGCCAAGACATGACCCTGACCCCTCGGGCGAAGCGTGTCATCGATCTTGCCTATGACGAGGCGAGAAGCCTGAACAACAACTACATCGGCACCGAGCATCTTCTGCTCGGGCTAATCCGCGAGGGCGATGGCCTTGCCGGACGCGTACTTGCCAAGCTCGGAGTCGAGCTGGACCGCGCCCGCCAAGAAGTGATGGGACTCCAAGACACTGAGTCTCAAAGTAAGCCGGGTAACCGAAGCACAGCCACCAGCGGAACCAAAACTCAAACCCTTGACGAGTTCGGCCGAGATTTAACCGAGCTCGCCGCCGAGGGCAAATTAGACCCCGTGGTCGGTCGTCAGAATGAGATCGAACGGGTCATGCAGATACTGTGCCGTCGCACCAAAAACAACCCGTGCCTGATTGGTGAGCCGGGTGTCGGTAAGACCGCTATCGCCGAAGGGCTCGCCCTTCGCATCGTAAGCGGCGATATTCCCGATTTGTTGAACGGTAAGCGCATCGTCGCGCTCGATCTGGCCGGCCTCGTTGCCGGTACCAAGTATCGAGGCGAATTCGAAGAGCGCATGAAGAAGGTGATGGAGGAAGTGCGCAAGGCCGAGGGCCAAGTGATCCTCTTCATCGACGAACTTCACACCCTCGTGGGTGCGGGCGCCGCCGAAGGCGCTATCGATGCCAGCAACATCATGAAGCCGGCGCTTGCGCGCGGCGAACTGCAATGCATCGGTGCCACCACGCAGGATGAGTTCAGAAAGTACATCGAGCGCGATGCGGCTCTCGAGCGCCGATTCCAAGGCGTGAAAGTCCGCGAGCCGAACGAAAGCGAAGCCGTCGATATCCTCAAGGGTCTCCGCGAGCGCTACGAAGCGCACCATCAAGTGGAAATCACCGATGAGGCCATCGAAGCCGCGGTCCGACTCAGCCAGCGCTATATCACTGACCGCACCCTGCCGGACAAGGCGATCGACCTGATCGACGAAGCCGCCAGCCGTGTGCGATTGCACCAGAGTCTGCCGCCGGTCGATGTTCGCAGCGACCGAGTGCGCCTCTCCAAAATGCGCTCCGAAGTGGAGCACGTCGAGAAGCGCGCCGGCGACGACGATGCCCAACTCGTGGGCCTGCAGCAAGAACTGAAGGACCTCGAAGACAGCATCCTAGAGCGCGAAGAAACGTGGAACTCTCGTGAGAAAAGCGAGCCCCGCGTCGATGAGCAGGAAATCGCTCAAATCGTCCAAAGCTGGACCGGAATCCCGGTCACCAAGCTGGGCCTCACCGAGACTCAGAAGCTTTTGTCGATGGAAGCCGACCTGCACTCGCGCATCATCGGTCAGCACGACGCGGTAACCGCGGTTTCCAGGGCAATCCGAAGAAGCCGTAGCGGCCTCAAGGATCCGAAGCGGCCCATGGGCAGCTTCATCTTCCTCGGCCCCACCGGCGTCGGAAAAACCGAGCTTGCGAAAGCGCTTGCGGCCTATCTGTACGAGAAGGAATCGAACATGGTTCGGATCGATATGTCCGAATACATGGAGAAGTTCGCGGTCAGCCGATTGGTCGGTGCCCCTCCCGGATACGTCGGTTACGATGAGGGCGGGCAGCTCACCGAGCAAGTACGGCGAAACCCCTACTGCGTGGTGCTCCTCGATGAGATCGAGAAAGCGCACCCCGAGGTGTTCAACATCCTCCTGCAAGTTATGGAAGATGGACAGCTCACCGACAGCCAGGGCCGCACCGTAGACTTCCGCAATACGCTGATCATCATGACGTCGAACGTAGGCGTACGATCGATCGAACTCGACAAGGGCTTGGGCTTCCGCTCGAGATCCGAGGATCCGAACGATCCGAAGGTCTATGAGTCGATGAAGAACCGGATGACCGAAGAGATGAAGAAGCTCTTCCGTCCGGAGTTCCTGAACCGCGTCGACGAGGTCATCGTCTTCCAGCACCTAACCAGACCGGAGATCCTCCAGATCGCCGACCTGTACCTGAAGCGAGTAAACGAGCAAGCCGCCGCCATGGGGCTGGTTCTAGAGCTCAGCGACAGAGTGAAGGACATGTTGGTAGATCAAGGCTACGACCCGAACCTGGGTGCAAGGCCGCTGCGAAGAGCCGTTCAGAGGTACATCGAGGACCCGCTGTCGGAAGAGTTCCTACTCGGAACCTTTAGCGCCGGTGACACGGTTGTGGCCGACATGGACGACGACAACAAGGTGTTCTTTACCAAGAAGACCGACGGCGACCCGCCGAAGAAAGAAAAGCAGCTCGTTAAGAACTGAGCTGGTTGATTTCGAGAAGCCTCCACCCGCCACGGGTGGAGGCTTCTTTGTTTGTGCAGGGTCAACTTCTTCAGCCCGTGAGAAGCAACGATGCCCTGGTTCCTCCGCGAATGATCGTGTCGCAGGGGAACCGTTGGGGAGGGGGAAATCCGCCCAGGTCGCAGAAGGCGGAACCATCTCCGAAGGCTTTTTTAACGCAAAGGCGCAAAGGACGCAAAGGAACGCGAAGGGGAGAGCGTGCCTGCCAATAGCGGATTTAACCCTCACCACCTAACATATTCCCAAGTAACAACTCCAGCCACACACTGGCCATTTCAAAATGTGCAGGCTCGAACCGCCCCACAGCCTCGCAGTTTGGGCTCACCCCTTTGCGTCCTTGGCGCCCTTCGCGCCTTTGCGTTAAAGAAGAGCCTGGACCGGGAATGACCTCGGATTCGGGGTAACGTCTCTCCCCATGGGATTCACCCTCTCCATGGCCCCGATCCGCGGGGCCGGCAGCGGCTGCGAAGACGAGATCGAGGCGCTGATCCGGCAGGTCGGCGGCAAGATCAACGACACAATCATCCCCTCCGGTCAAGGCTTCCCCTTCGTCGACGATGCCTACGAATCCGAGGACGGCGGCAAGGACATCGCCGTGATTCTTCACGAGGAGGTCGGCTGGAGCTGGTGGGACACGATGGTCGAGCAAGTCGCCGCCGATTGCGGCCCGCAGTCCGTGGAAGCCATGTCACACATGAAGGCTTGGCTGGGCGCGGCCATGCCGTTCGACGTCCCGAACCAATCTATCGGCGACGGCTCCCCGGCTAGGCGATCTGGCCCCCCGACCGTCTTCCTCCCCCCTCAACCGCCAGTGAAAGCCTTCTTCCAGAAGCTGTTTAAAACCGCCCCACCCCCTGCCCCGAAGCCGCCGTACGAACTCATCGATCAGATGGTGAAGGAACGTACCGGAGGTACGGGCGACTTCCAGATAGGCTCCGGCCCCCGAATCCTAGCCGAA
>JBKJIP010000469.1:0-7511 GCA_046598515.1 Fimbriimonadaceae bacterium
AGCCCGAAGGGCACGCCGCAGGCGACGAGCGCGGCAGCGCGAAGGAGTTGCGACGTGCCCTTCGGGCGGCCGGGTCAACCGACCAGCCAAAGACACATAGGCTGGAAGCCCATGCCACCGCGATTCTGGGCTAAGATTTCCGCATGAAGCGCACAACTCTCGGCGTCATCGTTGGCAACCGCGGCTTTTTCCCGTCGCACCTGTGCGAGACGGGACGCAAGACGATCCTAAAGGTCCTCGAAGAGGAAGGGATCGACGCCGTCATCCTGCCCGAAGATTTCCGAGCCGCCGGCTCGGTCGAGTCCCTCGATGATGCCCGTAAATGTGCGGATTTGTTTAAGTCTGAGCGGGAAAGGATTGACGGAGTTCTTGTTACCCTTCCGAACTTCGGAGACGAGCGCGCTGTCGCAAACACCCTCAAGTTCGCCGGTCTCGACGTCCCCGTCCTCGTCCATGCCTTTAACGACGACGCCAAGCGTATGACCCTCGCCGACCGCCGCGACAGCTTCTGCGGCAAGATGTCCGTCTGCAACAACCTCGTCCAATACGGCATCCCCTTCAGTCTCACCGAACTGCACACGGTAAACCCTGAATCCGACTCCTTCCGCCAAGACCTGCGCCAGTTCGCGGCCACTTGCCGCGTTGCGAAAGGCCTTCGCCGGGCGCGCCTAGGCGCAATCGGCGCGCGACCCACCGCCTTCAACACCGTTCGCTACAGCGAAAAGCTACTCGAGATCAGCGGAATCAGCGTAGACACTCTCGACCTTTTCGAGCTCATGGGCTGGGCCAAGAGATTCGACGATACGGACTTCAGGGTAACCGACAAACTAGACAAAATCCGCGAATACACGAGCACCGAAGGCATCCCTGCTGAGAGCCTGATGAAGATGGCCAAGCTCGGCGTAGCCATCGACAAATGGGTTGAGGAAGCTCAGCTCGACGCCACCGCGATCCAATGTTGGACGGCGATGGAGGAGTTTTACGGCATCGTCCCCTGCACGCTCATGTCGATGATGTCGAACTCGCTGATGGCCAGCGCCTGCGAGACCGATATCGCCGGCACTGTCTCCATGTATGCCCTCCAACTCGCCAGCGGCACCCCCAGCGCGCTTCTGGACTGGAACAACAATTTCGGCACCGACCCCGACAAATGCGTCGTTTTCCACTGCTCGAACCTGCCCAAGGCCGTCTTCGCCGAGCAGAAAATGGACTACCAAGAGATCATCGCGGGCACCGTGGGCAAGGAGAACACGTACGGCACAATCGTCGGCCGTATGAAGGATTCCCCCTTCACTTTCTGCCGCGTCTCGACGGATGACTTTAACGGCGTGGTCCAGGCTTACGTCGGCCATGGAGCGTTGACCAACGATGTGCTAAACACCTTCGGCGGCTTCGGCGTCGCCCACGTCCCCGAGCTGCAATCACTGCTGCGCTACATCTGCGAGAACGGCTTCGAGCACCACGTCGCATTCAACCTAAGCACCTACGCCGACGCCATCGGCGAAGCGATGAGCAAGTATTTAGGCTGGAGCGTTTATCGTCACGGCTAGAGTGTCCGGACTTCCAATCTCTCCGTTCCAAAATGATCTCGCCTAGGCTGGAATATCGGCAAATCCAGCGATGATTAGGTGGAAATGGCAGTAATCTAAGATACCGATGGATGCCATTGTACAAACTCTGGATCAAAAGCTCAAGTCTTGGACGCCCAGGACATCGAAAGCCGTTCGCGAGCGGCTCAAAGAACTAATTGAGCAAGCAGATGCCGACGTCCTTGATATCGGTCGATCGCGTGCTGCCGAGCAAGAGGTCTTGGACATCGTAGATGGGCGCTAAGCGAGGTGATATCTGGATCGCTGATCTCGGTTTGGCGGCCAAGTCGAGGCCCGTAGTGATCGTCTCGCGCGACGATACGGAGGCTCCGCGAGCTTTGTTCACATATGTCCCGCTTACCACGCAGTCCAGAGGGTCCGCCTATGAAGTTGAGATGCCTAAACTTGCATTCTTGAGGGAGATCTCGTGGGTCAACATTCAAGGAATCGGCTCTTTGGTTGAAGCGCGCCTTGAGCGTCGACTTGGGATTGCACCGGCCGAAACCATGGACCGGATTACCCAGGCGCTGATATTCGCGCTGGCTCTCGAAAGCCCGCAGGGCCCGGACCTTCGGGCAAAATAGGGACATGAGCGACTTCGGTGAAACTTGGCGACTGGTGCGGGGACGATTCGATGATTCGGTCAAGGGGCTGACCGATGATCAGCTCAATTGGCGGCTTCACCCCGACTCCCTCACAATCGGGGAAATGGCCCTTCATGTCGCCGGTGTTGAGCTCTCCTTTATCTCCCAACTCAAAGGAGAAACTCTCGGGGGCCGCGAAGCCCAGCTCAGGGCCGCCGCCACGAACGGAGTTGTGAACGATGAGCCCTTCCCCTTCGTCGCCGAAGAAATCAATCCCGCGCTCGTCGATTGGGCGCTGGCCGTGGCACGAGGACAGGTGGAGACTCTCGTCGAAAATTTAACACCCGAAATCCGGGCCGTGCAGATCAAAAGCGCCCTCGGGCCGATCATCGACGGCACCGGCGCCTTCGCCCGGCTGGCCTATCATCCCGGCTATCACCAGGGGCAGGTGCATCTTGTTAAGACCGCCCCTGGCTTCCCGACGGCCTAGCCGCCTCGCAGTGGTTTCAACTCGATCTTCTTGATGCTCTGGAGATATTCCAGCACCTTCTCGCTCTGCTTCCGCCCAACCTGGGCATGGAAGTGGAGCGTCATGCCGTGCGGACCGCGCGAATCGATCAGATTCGGCTGGAGGGTGAGGAACGACTTGACAGCCTCCAGTTGGCCCATCATCGCGGCGCAGAAAATGTCGATGCGAGCGCCCTTCTCGAGCAGGAAACTAACGATTTCGCGGTTACCCATGTGCGAAGCGCCACCCAGTGCACTCTCCCAGTCGCCGCCGCCCCAGTCCATGAAAGCATTGATCAGCATCGGCTCCTTCTCCAAGAGCTTCTTGGTCATCTCCAAGTCGGAATGAGCGTAAATCACGAAGTCGGAGATCATTTGCCGATTCAGTTGTGGCTTTTTCCAGCCGGGCTTGAAGCCAGGCTCCGGGTAGTCCCGGACGAAAGGAGCTTCTGTCGGACCACCCGTCTGGGCGAGGAGCGTGGCCGGAGCGCCGAGAAGAAGGCCGGCGGACATGGTGGCGAAGGTGCGGCGGGAAATTGGATCGGACATGTGAGAACCTCGACTTTCAGTATAGAACCATGAGATGAAACATCCCACGGATCCGGAGTCGGACCCAAATGCGACCGGCCGAGGCGATCCGGGCGTAAATCCGAGGCACTGCGTTCCCTTTTTGTGGAACCAGCTCTCAGGTCACCGACATAATGGGATGTGTGGATGAATCGGTACCGTCGAAATCTCGCTTCGGCGTATGGGGCTTGATTATCCCAATTGCGCTGGCTGCCACTGGCGCAGGCATCTTGCTCTACAGTCGCTGGTCGCTAGACATCTATCGGCCCGGGAATTGGCTCGGCAGGATGTCCTTTCTTCCTGGCATTGAGCACATCCTGCTAGCTTTGTTCTGCGCGTTGGCAGCGCTCATCACCGCGTTCATTTTCCGGCCCAAAGACTTGTTCCACGGGTTTTGGATCGTCGGCCTTGGCCTCCTTGTTTGGATGCTACGGAGTCCTAAGGGCGCGTGGGAGGAGGGTGAAATCCGCGATCTACCGCATGCGATGGCTCGATACAAGGCCGAGATCGCCCAATACAAAGGGGCGGTGGCAACCAAACGGCCTTTCGGCGATCAAATCACCGCCAAGGGTGGAGGCCGCGAACTCATCTATTGGCGTTGGGCGCAGTATGGGATCGACAACGCTGTGGGCCTCGTCTACGACCCCTTGGACAAGTACCCGGCGATCGAGGGAGATTTTCTGCTTTTCGAGGGGCAAACCGGCGGTCATGTCTGGCGCACAAAGAGGGTCGAACCGCGTTGGATCCTCGTTTGGCATTCGTGACGAACGCTACGAGACTCGCTACCCGCGCCCATGTAAGATCTGAATGGACGATGGCGTAGAAAAGAAGATAGACGAGGGTGCGCACCGGAAAGATGCTCGTTTTTGAGGCTAAAGGTGGCTTTTTCGACTCGTAAGGGTTCATAATCGAACCTCAGACAGGCGCCCTCGTGCGCCCTAGCAGTTTTACGGAGACGATCTAGTGAGCGCACATAACGCAATTATCAAGGTTATTGGAGTAGGCGGAGGCGGTTCAAACGCTGTCAACCGCATGATTGAAGCGGGCATCCAAGGCGTGGAGTTCATCGCGATGAACACCGACGTCCAAGTGCTCGATCTGAGCAAAGCGACCAAGAAGGTCCAGCTCGGTGGCAACTTGACCCGTGGCCTCGGCGCGGGGGGCAATCCTGAGGTCGGCAAATCCGCGGCCGAGGAAAGCAAGAACGACATTCGCAAGGTCCTGGAAGGGGCCGACATGGTTTTCATCACCGCCGGAATGGGCGGTGGCACGGGCACCGGCGCGGCCGCCGTCGTTGCTGACCTCGCTCGCGAGATCGGCGCTCTGACCGTCGCCGTCGTCACCCGTCCGTTCAGCTTCGAGGGTGCCAAGCGCGTTCGTCTCGCCGAAGGCGGCGTCACGAGCCTGATGGGCCGCGTCGATACGATCATCACGATCCCGAACGACAAGCTCATGAGCGTCGTCGAGCGACGAACCACTCTCAAGGAAGCTTTCCGAGTCGCCGACGATATCCTCCGCCAAGGCGTGCAGGGCATCAGCGACATCATCACGATTCCCGGACAGATCAACGTCGACTTCGCCGACGTCCGCGCCGTCATGCAGAATGCTGGCCCCGCCCTTATGGGTATCGGCTACGGCGTTGGTGAGCACCGCGCCCTTCAGGCCGCTCAGTCCGCCACGAACAGCCTGCTCCTGGAGCAGACGATCAACGGTGCAAAGGGCCTTCTGGTCAATATCACCGCCGGCGACGATCTGACGCTCTCCGAAGCGAGCGAGGCCATGGCCTACATCCAGAGCATGTGCGACGAAGAAGAGGCCGCGATCTACTTCGGCACGGTTGTCGACGACTCCCTCGACGGAGCCGTTCGCATCACCGTTTTGGCCACGGGGTTTAATCCGTATTCGCCGGAAGGGCTAAAGGTTGCGGAAGCGACGTACAGCACGCCGGAGCCGATCACGGCCCCGATCCCGAGCCCGACCAGCGGCCCGGTCCAGAACGGTACTCCCGCCCCCTTGCCCAAGATCGAGCGCAAGCCGTTCACCTTCCCGAACGTGAATATCACGGAGAAGGCCGCTTCACGCAGCGGGCAGCAGGATACGAGCGAGGTCTATGACGAGAGCGATCTCGACATCCCGGCCTTCATCCGCGAGCACCGCAAGCGTCAGGAAAAGGCGTAAGCGCCGAATCTAAAAATAAGCGCCCTCGTTGACGCAACGAGGGCGCTTTTCTTTGTTAAGATCCTTCGAGAAGATAGAATTGATGAAAGTGAAACTCCTTCCCTTCCTTGTCCTCGCCATCGCCCTTGCCGGATGCGGTTCCGGAGGCTCTGCCGATGGTGGCGATGCCGCAGTTAAGCCCGATGCGGGCGGCGGCCCCGTGACCCTCGTTCTGAAGCCGGTGGTCGGCGCAAAGTATAAGGTCGAAGAGACCAGCGAGTCCAAGGGCAAGATCGCGACGATGTTCATCGACCGAGAAGTGAAATCGGTCGACGATAAGGGAGTCAAGCTCGAGTCAACCGTGTCCGATGTCCAGGGGGATGCCGTTTTGGTCATTGGCCTGAAAATGCAGACGGAGCTTTCGCCCCGCCACGAAGTGCGGAGCAACGCGACCCAGAGCTCCAATCCCGAGTTCAAGGTAGTGGCCCAAAACGTCTTTGTAACAGTCCGCATGGCACCCGTCTTCCCCGAGGGACCGATCAAACCGGGTGACACCTGGAAGACCACCTTCTCGCTTCCCTCCATGTTCGAGATGAACCCGGAAGTCAAAATCGTCGGCGAGGAGACGATACCGATGGACTGCACGTTCGTCGGAACAAAGGAAGTCGGCGGAAAGAAGGTTGCCGTGCTTTTCCTGAAGAGCGATGCCAAGAGCGCGTACACGTTCAAGGACCAAAAGCAGAGCCTCGCGCTGAAGCTGGATGGCGTGTTTCAGTACGACCTTGAAACCGGCATGCTCGTGCATAGCGTTCTTACAAAGAGCACGAAGTCGGACGCCGATGAAAACACCCTCGTGACGACCACCAAGGTCGAGCCTGTGAAATGAAACTGATCGCCCTCACCCTCGGAGCCGGCCTGCTCATGGCTGGAAATGTCCAGGAGACCACGCTAAGGCTGAAACCGAAGAAGAACGCCGTCTTCACCTACACAACGATTTCGGACGTCTCCAGTTCCTCCGCGGGTGACCCCACATCGACCCGGTCGCACATCACCACCTCGATGAAGGTGATCTCTTCCACAAAGGATGAGGTCCGCCTGCTCACGACTATCGACGACATCAGGAGCGAAACCCGCGGCGCGAATGAGGCGAAGGCGATGAAGATCACTTACGTGCTCACGCCGCTTTGGCAGTTCAAAGACGTGACCGCCGAAGGCGGCGGACCTTCGGGTCAGGTTTTGGTCAATACTCTCAAGGTCGGCCTCCAAATCTCGCCCGCTTTTCCGGACAAGCCCGTCAAACCTGGCGACGAGTGGACGATCGATCTGGACTTGGCCCAACTTTTCGCCTCGATGTACGACGGTTTCTTGAAAGTGAAAGGTGCGGCCAAGGCTCCGATGAAAATCAAGTTTACGGGGATCGAGACGAAAGAAGGCGTGAAGCTCGCCGTGCTCGAAGCGACGATGGATGCCGCTTTCACCCTGGATCTTTCCGGACGGGATAGAGCCGCGACATGGAAGATCGAGAGCACCGCCCAGTTCGACCTGTCGAACGGGATGGCCGTAGATCAGAAGGTCACCCAAACGCAGTCGATCGATATGCCGGGTGGCAAGAAGTTGAACATCGTTACGAAGTCGACGACGACGCTTGATAGCGTGAGGTAGATCGCGAACCGGGATACCCACCAGCCAAGGAAGGGCGTGGATGCATCGTGCCGCGCAGAGTCTTCCAATCATCGCGAAGCTAGAATCCGCCTCCGGGGTCGTTGCTCTTGCTACGCTCGAGCGCTTTGGGTTGGGTTAAAACGTCGGCCCAAGTTAGAAGCCAATTGTGGGGCGTGGGCGTTCGGTACCGCGCCATTCCGGGCTTCGGGAACGACGCGGTACGAACCCCCGCATCCCACAATTGCGAGGGAATGAGTCTAGCCGATGGCAGACCGGTCGAAGAATTTTGACTCTTCAAATCATCACGTCCTATCCGCCCTATCAGAGCCCAATTCGTCATCCGCCCCCCCCCGGATCGCGAGCGAAGCGAGGCGCGGCGACCCCGATAGCGGGTCGTTCGAAGGTAGCCCCGGGTCGGAGCGAGGCCGACGGCCGAGCGGATACC
>JBKJIP010000108.1:0-8823 GCA_046598515.1 Fimbriimonadaceae bacterium
CTTCAATGACCTTGGCAACACTCTTGGTGGAAATATCGAGAGCCCGGGCGAGGAAGTCATCGTGGAGAACGATGTCTCCGATCCCGACATCACGGACTTCAAGAATGCCAAGCTCACATTCGTCACAATGGACACTTATCAGCGGCTGCGACTTGCGCAGAGCGATCCGAACCGGCTGACCTATGCCGAAGCTTTGGATCCGACCCGAGCGGTGGCCCGAACGGCATTCGACTGGGGCGAGACGATTTACGCTCTGGCCTACGACTTCCCGTATCAGAACACATACACGGAAGGCAGCATTGCCGGCACCCCGGCTCCGCCTCCCTACGTGAACTTCCAGATCGGTGTGGAAGGCGCGGCGATTCGTAACATGACGCTGGAATCACAGCAGTTCCGGCTGCCGAATACGGCACCTCTGGCTGCGAGCGGCACCAAGCGGCTCGATGGCTATGCTTGTCTGGCCTACATCATGCAGTCTGGTGGGAGCAACTCGATGCCTCCGGGCAACGGTCGCGCCACGTTTACGATCAGCAGCACCGCGCTTCGTAACCCGCCCCAAGCGGTCAGCATTACGCCCACCAACGTGGCGGCCACTCGCGTATTCATCATCGCGAACCCGCTTGGCCTGATTATGGTGCCGGGCGACGCTCTGCGCCAGGTTGGCAACAACACGAATCCAAACGATCCGGAGAACGCCTACAATGGCAACCGAGACGATCCCACGACGGGCACGAAGTTCGAGCACCTGCTCTTCACCGGCCCCGGAATCGTTTCCAATGGAAACGCGGGAACGTCGGTCATCGGCGTCGTCGACCGATCCCTCATGACCCTCCTTCGAGGTCCCGAGCGCGGTTTGGATAACATCCGAATGAGCCGCGGCGATCTCAACTGGCAGGGCGGCAAGGGCCAAGTCCTCAAGCGCATCGACAGCATTCCGTACTACGCGGCGTTCTACGGTGTGGGCAAGGGCCTGGAGGATTACCCCGAGTTCTTCCCGAACATCTCGCTCGACTATCCGGATCTGCTGCGAGAGCGAATCTCCGTAGTTTCGGACATCAATGCTTCCGCGGAGAACCCGCTGTTCGGCGTCAGCTCACTGCGCCCGCCGACGAACATCGATGAGTCGGTGAACCCGCCGACGCGAATCAACAATCCGACGCCCTGGGATCTCACGGTCTCAGTGCCGCGATTCATGCCGCCGAACCTCAATAACGGCAACACCGACTCCGCGGGTGCGGCGGTCGTGGCCGGCTACTACGGAAATATGGCGGTCTTCGTCGATGCAAACGGCGACGGACAGTTGAGCCGTGGCGGCGGACGCCGAGAAGCGTTCCGATCCTTCTGGCTTGGTGCTGGTGTGGCCGTGGACGAGCGGTTCCTAATCGAGACCCCGACGGTGGACCTTGGTTCGCTGGCGAGCGGCACTGGTTACGATCCGGGCGACCCGACGACGGGTACGACGTTCAGCCCTTGGGGCGGAGCGTTCCAGCCGTTGTTCAAGCCGTTCGTGATTCGCAACATCGGTAACGTGAACCTGCTGAACCTTCGCATGGCTAAGTTCTATGCGAACGGAACAGTCAACCCGTGGGAGCTCTTCTCGACCTCTGGTCATGAGCAGAGTTGGCTCCAAGCCGATCGCAACTTGCATTCGACCTTGGATCCGATGTTCTCGCTACATCCTCCGGGAACCCAACTCATTCTCCAGAAACCGCGCGTCGGCGATGCAAACGGAACTGTCTATCAAGACAACAATATCGTTCGCGATAATCCGAACATTAACGCGGTGCAGCAGCCGATCCTGACGGGCCAGCCGACTCCGGCGAACCCAGTGGTGGCGATGTCCATTCCTCTTGGATGGCCGGTGGGCCCCTATCAGGCGGTCATCCGCGTTATCGAAGATTCGAACCCCGACCTCACACTTCCGGTGGGCGCCAATGGCGAGCCGCTGGAGACGATGAGCGCACCGGGCATGATCGTGAAGACAACGGTTCACGAGACTCAGGCAACGACGACTTCGAGCGCTTTCGTAGCGACGAACATCGACGATCTGCTTTTTGGGAACGAGAACTTCCTCTGGGCGAACAACCAGCCGGCCGCGATGCGAACTGCGCTCGGCCATCTGGTCTCCGCCTTCGTTTCCGACCGCTTTGCGGGAACGGTAGGAACTGGCTTCGACAAGACACTGCCGACAGGAGCGCTTGCCGATCATCCGACGCGAATCTACTTCGCATCGGTTCAGGGTTCCACGCCGGGTGCGGCCGCCGGTTCAAACGCGCTGCGCGACCTTAATGCCTTCGTTCCTCAGCCTCCGCGCTGGTGGCGACGAGACGTGTCGGACTTCCCGACGCAGGCACCGGCAACGCTCTTCCCGGGCACGGATCCGATCGTGGCGGGCACGCCTCGCTACTTCGCTCCGAACATGCCGGCTTCCGGTGATCGACACCCGCTCACGGGGGCGGTGAACGCTTCGACCTACGTCGCGTTCGTCGGTACGGCCCAGAAGCAAGCAGTGAACGAGCGCTACAGCGACAATCGAGTCTTCATCGCCCCGGTTACGGTCGCGGCGGATGGCAGCCTCACGGTTGGCGTTCCGATCGGTCTCCCGAACGACACGACGATGCAAAAGGCGCGACCGTCGGTGCTCCAACTGGGCACGAACGCGATCGTCTTCTTCACGTCCTTTGGAACGGGCCAGACCGTTCTGAACCACGCTTCGTTTGACGGAGCGAACTGGGGTCCGACCCGAGTCTTCACCGTGGGTAGCGGCTTTGAAATGGTCGGTTCGCCGAACGTTTCCGCCCGAGTCTACGAAGGCCTCGGCGGGGCGGGTCTCCCCGCACCAGGTGCGAACATCATCGAAATCTCGTTCACGGGCAAGCGACGCGGACGCCCGGCCAATGAAATCTTCATGGGCCGCATGGCGCTCAACGGCGCGAACCCCGGTAACCAGTTCTTCTTCCCGGTTCGAACGCAGGAAATCATGCGGGCGGACGGCGAGACGGGCACGTACAGTGCAAGCGGTGTGGATTGGAACCTGAACGCGAACGCGCCCCAGCTGTTCTATCAGCAGGGCAACGCGCTTCCGGTGAACATCGAAGTTGGCGGCACACGAGTCGTCGACGCGACGACGGGCGTGATCTCCTTCGACACCCAACTGGGTGGCAAGGCGTTCCTCGATCCTTCGCTGGGCACGGTTCGACTCTCGAACTCGCTGCCGGCTCGCAACTCTCTGCTGTTGCTCTCGTACCAGCCGAAGTTCCTGCGCATCTCCACGACGAACACCGGTTACGCGAACTCTACACTGATGTTCGACAACCGCCTCATCGGCGAGACCAGCTACTGGGCGAATCCGACGAACACGGCGGTTGCGCCGCTCGATCCGGTCCGCTCGGGTCGCTACCTGTTCACGTACAGCCGCGCCGCGGCCGGTACGGGCCAGGCGCCTCGGCCATACGTCCACACCATCCGCGCCGGCATTTCCCTGCCCCGAGCGGTTGCAACGACGCAGAGCGGCAACGTGAGCGTCACGGTGACGGGTCTGGGCGCGGTTCCGAACGCGTTCTACCAAGTCGATCCGGCCAATGGACGGATTTACTTCACCGCGAACATGGAGAACCGACCGGTCACGGTCACCTACCAGTCGATCGACGACGTAGGCAATGTGATCAGTCAAGGTCCGGATAACTACACGGTTACGCTCATCACGGAGCGCACCGAGGCTCCGGTCTTCATGAACCAGGCGGTCAACGAGTCGCAGCTCACGTCCTTCATCGATCCGTTCGATGAGACGACGCCGACGCAGCGTCGCCCGGGTCTGATCTGGCTGTTCTGGACGAGCACACGCGGCGGCACGCCGGACATGTTCTTCCAAACGATCGCCCCGCGGTTCACGCCGCTGGCGACGAACAACTAGAGCTGGTCCCGCTGGAGAGCCGGGGTCGAGTTAATCGACCCCGGCTTTTTTGTGGCAAACCGTGCAATAAGGGAATCTTCCTTCGCCGGTGTCAATTTAGGCGTATGCCCTGGTTCCTCTGCGAGATGCTTGTGCTCGCGGGGGAACCGTTGGGGAGGGGGAGAGCGCATAGGTCAAGGCTCGGGAATCACGATTCGGCTTTTTCCGCAGTCCTCGGCTCCGGAGCCCTCACCCCCTGCCCCCTCTCCCTAATCGGCACGACCATCCGATCAAGGAGAGGGGATCGCCCTCGGTTCGCCATCACAAACCCCTCGCAAGAATGCTGGGCAAAGCGGCGGATTATCCCCAAACAGTCGAGAAAGGCGTAACCGGCTCAATTTTCTTTTTCCTCTTTGAACTAAATCTAGGTTCAAAATCGTCGTTGTTTACAGTCCGCGGGGTCAGGGTGCTTGACGTGACCGATCAATCGGTGATAAGATTGGTTGCTTCTGGGCCAGGAGGCGGGAACGAGGGATATGGCGAAAAAGCTAACGAGTGCTTTGGGCATCGACATCGGAAGTCGGAAAATTAAGTTGGCCGAACTCCGAGCGCAGGGCCGCGACGCGGCAGTAACAGCGATTGGTATGATCGACACGCCCGAGGGCGCGGTCGACCACACTGGCGTGTATAACCCAGATGCGGTGGGGGCCGCGATCAAAGCTTTGCTCAGCGAGACAGGGGCCTCTGTAGGCGCCGCCGTCGTTTCGATCCAAGGACAGTCTTCTGTTCTCGTTCGAACGCTGGAAGTTCCTAGGATGAACTCCAACGAACTGAAAGACCACATGGAGTGGGAGATGAACCGGAACAATCCGTTCGCGGAAGCGAACCCGGTTCGCGACTTCAGGCCTCTCGCGGATGAGAATCCGAACTCCACGAACATGGACGTCGTGATGGCAATCGCCTCACCTTCGGCCGTGGATACGATTATCCAGTGCATCAAGAAGGCGGGCAGGCAGTGCGCCGCGATCGACGTGGAGCCATTAGGCCTCGCTCGCTCGATCGTACAGAGCCACGACGAGCAATATCGCGGTCAAACGATCTGCATGGTCAATATCGGCCACAAAACGACTTCTATCAACATTTACCGGGACGGCAAGCTTCTGATGCCCCGTCAGGTTCCCGTGGGCGGCGAGATGTTTACTCGAGCCATCGCGGACGGACTTGGCATGAGCATGGAGGAGGCCGAGGCGGCGAAGATGGAGAAGGCTGACGTGACGAATATTTCGGTCGCGGCCCCCAACTTCGATAATCCCTTCTCGGGAGGCGCGGATGCCGGCATGCAGCCCTACAATCCGTTTGCAAGCTCAGACGAGCCGCCAGCTCCGATGAATCCCTTCGCTAGCGATCCCTTCCCGATGGCGGACGACGCTCCCGTGCCGATGGCGGAGCCGGAGCTAGTTCCGGAACCGACGACGTCGATGCCGGCCGCCGTAGATTCGGAAGCTGATCGCCTGAACGGGGCTATGGCGAACGAGTTAGACGAGTTCGTCGCCGAGATTCGACGTTCGATCGATTACTACCGAAGCAAGGGCGGCGAGGTGAACCATCTCCTGCTTTGCGGAGGCGGTGCGAAAATGCGTGGATTGGATCAGTTCTTGAACAGCGCCCTGGGGATTACCTGTGACGTTTACGATCCTCTAGCGCGTCTCAATGTTAATGCCAAGAAAGCAGACCCAGCATTCATCGACGCACATCGCCAAGAGTTTGCCCTGGCTGTGGGCAATGGATTGCACATTTTGTTCGACTAGGAGCCAAGGATGAAACTTAACCTTCTACCGACTACGGTAAACCGCGAGGGCCGAGCCAAACTTTCCTGGCTTGTGGCCGCTGTGTTCGCGGCGCTCGGCGTAGGAAGCCTCTTCTACATGAAGAGCACTTCTGAGAGATATGTCGCCGAGCAGAAAGCCCGTATCGAGAAAGCCAAGCCCACGGTTGAGGAGGGCGTTAACCTCAACACGAAGACCAAGGATTTGATCACCGCCAATCAAGGCATGATCATGAACGCGAAGCTCGCGGCGGCGATGGGCAAGCACAATGATGTTTATCCAGACCTGTTCAACAGCATCAAGTCCTACATTCCCTCTTTCTTCCGCGTGACGCAAATGTCCGCCGCTCCGCTCGCCGCGGGAGCGACACAGGTGAATGTCACCGGTGTTATCCAGACGCAGCAGCAGTATGCGGATTTGATGCTCGCTCTTCTGCGGATCGACGATGTCGTTTCCGTCGGTCGAACAGGATTTAACTATCAGAACCCCGTCGTTCCCGGTCTCACACAAGTCGACCAGACGGGTCGGATTCAGAAGCCGGGCGATCCGGTGTGGTCCGACGATCCTCTGGAGCGTTTGAATCAGCGCATCGCTCAGGCAAGTAGCACGGGCTTCCGGAACCAGGCTGGTTTCGGTACCACGGCTCAGCCGATCGTGCGAGGAGCGATGCCGGATTGGTCCCAGATTACGGTGGGTGTCGTGGTTCGCCGCGATACGCAATCGCCGAATCCTCTCGGTGCGATCCGAGCGACTTCGGCTATGTGGCCCAAACCCGATATGACGAAGGGCGGCGGTATCCCCGCGCCTGGAACTGGTACGACGGGAACCGCCCCGGCACCGGGTAACACGCCTCCGGCCGGCACCACCGGCAGGGGCCTCTAGTAGTACAGGAGAAGTTGAAAGTATGAAACTTGGTGCATTACCTGTTCTTTGTATCGGCGGCGCGATCGGTCTCGTCTGCTGGGGCTTCGGCTATTTCCGATTCTGGATGCCGAACTTGGATACGGCGAATAAGACCGCGGAAGCGGCGACGGGTTGGGAAGAGAACGCCAACAAGTATCCGCAGGCGTTCAAGAATTATAAACTCGCGGAGCAGCTCGTCTACGAGAAGGAAGTCGAGTGGCAGGAAATCGTGAAGGTGAAGACACCTCCCGCGAGTCTGGCCGCCGGTGGAATCGATCTCGGCGTCGATGCTTGGCACTTGGTCAACGACTCTTTCGTTTTCCGAGACAACATTCAGCGCGCGGTCAATCGCCAAGCGAAGTACGGCGGCGTCAAAGCGGTCACCCCGGTGATCGATCAGCCTCCGGTTGAAGCGACGCGCGTCATGTCGGACTACTACAACTATCCGGCGGTTCCGTATCCGGTCGTGATGTGGAATCTAGGCCAGGTTCAAGTTCAAGGCACTTACGAGCAAATCGTAGCAAATGCACGAGCTTGGAAGAACATGCCGAACTATTTGGCGATGTCCGACGGTCTTCAGATTCAAGGAACGGGTACGTTGTTGACAGGGACGTATAATCTCGTATTAGTCGGCTACCTTCGGGGCAAGGAAATCTATCCGATCGTTCCCGAAGGTGCGGCTGGCGGTGGAACTCCCGGCGGCGGAGCAGCCGGCGGCGGTCGACGGGCAGGGCCCCGGTAAAGAGGCATGGAAAAAAGCATGAAGCAATACTCGATGCTCGCAGTCCTCGGCGCTTTCGCCGTGGTTGGATGCGCAGGTCCGAATCCTAACGCCGATTGGCAGCCCCCCGCTCGAAAGAGCATTGGTCAGCCCATGGCTTCCGCTGCAGAAGCGGGCGCCAAGATTGATCCGTCCGATCCCAAGCTTCCGGAAGTCGCCAAGACGATGTCATTCTTCTCTCGTGCGAATCCGTTTAGCTTGCTCGCGTCGGAGATTCGCTACGACAAGGAGCAGTTCGCGGCCAATATGACCTCGAGCATGGGCTTCTATCCGATGGTCGGCCAGTCTCAAGAGCAGCCCAAGGATCCGACTTTCCAATATGTTCAGGAGCCTGATCGCCGCCTCGCCGGCGTCATGATCGGAGAGACTGTTTCCGCTCTCATCGAGATGAACGATGGTTCGCCGATGCAGATCATCCGGCCGGGATCCACGGTTAAGGGTCCGGGCGGTCAAGATACGTGGATCGTACAATCGATCGACGAAGAGAAGGCTGTTCTGCAAAGAATCGACAAGACCATCCGTCCTGCTTATATCGTTGTTCGTCTCCAGACCGATCTGGGTGGTGGAACGAGCGGCGGCGGCACCCAAGGTGGTGGTGGCGGCGGTGGAGCCCAGGGCGTCGGTAGCGATAATCCTACCGGCGGGACTACTGGTGGCGGCGGTGCGCGAGGCCGTCGGGGCGATTGATTACGATTTTGGAGTAACTAGACTTGGAGATACGCTTCCAAAGTTTTGGAGGAACCCTAACAACTATGAAGACATGGAAATCCCTGATGGTAGCCGCGATGGGAATCGCGCTTGTCGCTGCCGCACCGATGTCGTTCGCACAGAACGATCCTCGGGACAAGGTAATCGGCTCTCTTGAACTCCAAGAGGCTGATGTGCGCGACGCGCTGCGAGTCCTGTTCAAGAATGTCGACGTCTCCTACACGGTGGCGACGGACGTTCAAGGCACGGTGACCGTCAATCTTAAAAATCAAACCTTCGAAACGGTGCTTCAGGCTATCCTGAAGCAGGTTAACGCCACGTATCGAGTCGAGGGCGGTATCTACAACATCCTTCGCAAAGTCGAAGACACCGGTCCGGTCATCTCCACAGGTGGCCCTCAGGACAACCTGCCCAATACGGCGGACCAGAAGCGTGTTTATAGACTGAAGATCCGCCACGCGGACCCTCAGTTCATCTACAATCTGTTGATTGGTCAGAGCGGCTGGAATAACCAGCCCGAAATCAGCACCGGTTCCATCGGTAACGGTGGTGGTCAAGGTGGCATGGGCGGCGGCGGCGGCGGCTTCGGCGGCGGCGGTCAAGGTGGCTTTGGCGGCGGCAGCGGCGGCTTCGGCGGCGGTAGTGGCGGCGGTAGTGGCGGCTTCGGCGGCGGCGGTCAAGGTGGCTTTGGCGGCGGCAGCGGCGGCTTCGGC
>JBKJIP010000119.1:0-3596 GCA_046598515.1 Fimbriimonadaceae bacterium
CCCAAAAAATGCATGAATGCCGAGAGATCGGGCTGACCAAGACCCGCCTCGCCATCCAGAGTTCGGCCAAGGCGATCCGGAGCATTCACCGGCACGAGTTCGAGGCCGCCTTGAAGCTACTGGCCGACGCCCAGCGCATCGCAGGCGAGGCGAGAGTGGCTCTGAAGCCGTACGGCGAGATCTACTATGCGGGTTACCTGCACGATTCGGAGAAGGAGGTCGTTGAGGCGCATGCCGTCTATGCGATCGTCCATCAACAGGATCTGCCCACGCCGGAGTCCCTCGGCGTTGGGATCATGGCGTACCTGAACGGCATGGGCGAAGCCGCCAGCGAAGTCCGGCGTTTCGCTTTGGACGAGATGCGGCGCGGCAAGATGGGGGAGGCGGAGCGGATTCTGAAGCAGATGGAGCTGATTTACGACGATCTCATCACGTTCGATTTCAGCGATTCGATGACCGGTGGTTTGCGTCGCACCTGCGACGCCCTGCGGGCGGTCATCGAACGGACGCGAAGCGACCTGACGGCGACGGCGTCGCAGAAGGAGCTCATCGCGGAGATGCAGGCGACGCGGGCGGCGCTCGAGAATCGGCAGGTTTAGGCACTCACGACCTCGCGAAGCTGATCAAGGGTTCGATGTCGTGCCGGTCAGCAGATCGCAGTGCTTCGAGATACGCCTGACGAGTGTGGCCGGTCTCCACAAGACTTTCAGCTCCCCAGCTAAATGGTTCATGCCCACGGCTTTGAGCCAGCAGGTCAGCAACAAGACGTGCGTGTCGACCATTGCCGTTTACAAACGGATGTACAAGCACTAGCCGATGGTGAAATCGGACTGCGAGTTCGTCAAAGGGATGCGTCTCATTCTCGATCCAATACTGAACGTCATCGAGAAGTGCCTTCAAGCCTGAGGCAATCTGACTCGAGGCGATCCCGATGTTCTTCTCGGTGGTCCGGAAACGACCGGCCCACTTCCACGTCTGGTCAAACATTCTCCGGTGGATTTCGCGCATCGACTCGACGTGCAAGAGTCTCCCGCGCCAGTCGACGTTCACGGCCCACTCGACGGCCATCAGAATATTCACCGCCTCGCATTCATTAAGATCCTGCTGAGTTGAGAGTGGAGGGATGAGGCCTGCCAGATCATCTGGATCTAGAGGCGTCGCTCCAACTGGATACTCAAGATCCATCTAGCTGCGACTCGCTCGCCTTCTCAGGACTTCAATGTCGACATCTTGGCCCTCAAGCATCATCGTGTGCGCCACTCGCTTCGCGAGATCATTCGAGGATGTTTCGGATTGGCTGGTGCCAACCGACTCACGGGGAATCAGGGCATAAGCAAGGTCGCAGTTAAGCGCATCAGCCGCACGCCGAAGTCGCTTAAGAGTTATTGATTCATCCGCTTCAGCAATCTCAATCTGCCTCGACCCTTCGCGACTCAAGCCAAGATTCTTCGCGAATTGCACCATGGACACCCCCATGGCCTGTCTTAACGAACGCAGCCACCCGCCCCTAGGCACGACAGGTGCGCTCTGTCGGATTGGGCCAACCTGACGGTTGAGCTGGCGTAAGCGAAGTTCCCTGAATTCACGAAGCATACTTATATATTGGCACAATTTTCTAGATTGCCAAGATATAACTTGCTCTATGGCGGAGGCGGATTCGTCTTGCCAGGGTCCGCCAGCCCATACTTCCCGGCCTTGCCGATTTCTATGATCTTCGCCAAGCGCTCTCGCATGGCGGGAGAAGGGTTCGCGACTTCTTCTTCGGGGCCGACTCGACCGTGATTCGAGAGTGAGCCGGGAAATCGAGTCCAGCCTCCATCAGGCTTGTCGACTTGAACATCCACACTCCAGAAGTCAACGGGCCGCACGGCGAGGGGGGCGGTTTTGCCGATGGGTGGCGATGCCATCTCCGCACCGAATAGGTAGCCCAATTCTTTCCCGCTGACGCCAGCAATCGCCCCATTCGAGAAGCGACTGACGAAGAAATCCCCTGGGCGTCTGGTCAGCGTCAGCGTTCCCGCACGGAAGGCGGGTGGGACATCTATCTGAACGGGATTGTCGTTAAAGGTGCCCGCCGAATCGCGCTCGTAAAGGGGACTACTTTGCGAGCGGGAAGCGAGGAACTCATCGAAATGGGACTGTTGCTTCGCGGTCAGGGCCCCGGCCGGCACTTTGAGAACATCCTGAGACCTTTGCGCCGGGGACAGGGACGCCCAGAATCGATAGAGGGCGGGAATCCGCCAAGATTGGAAGACGGTTGCATTCGGATCAACGAGGGACATCCAGAAGTAGTCAAGGTTGTACTGATTCATTGCCGGGGGTTGAGTGAGCGCATATTGGGCACAATCGTCGATGGTAGGCAGCCGATCCGGACCGAACTTTGCGAGGAGGTTCGCCAGGGCCCTTCGATCGATTCGATAGCGGTCAATCCGAGCGACGTCTACTGCCCCGACTTTCAAGACGCCCCCTTCGAGTCTGAAGGAGAGCTGCCATGGGGTTTGAAGTTTCCAGAGAGCGTTCAGGTCCGTCGTCCTCTTAAGTTGGGTGGCGATGTTGTAAACCAGGGAATCGGGCACCGTCGCGACGAGGTCCGACTTGAGCGCCTTCGCGGTTGACGTCAACCAGTCGGCGACGAAGGTGGAAATCGGCTCGAATCTGGCCGGGTCCTGGAGTTTCTGGAGGACTGGAGCCGGCAACGGCGGCACAAACGGGCCCCGCATACCGAAGCCACCCTCGGTTGTGGTTACTTGCGCGATGTGCCCAGGATTTCGGCCCACTCCCTTGAGAACTTCCATTCCGTCCGAGCTGAGTTCGACACTCCCCACAATCGGCGATTCTAGGGGAGTTGATGTAAGCGGAGAAAGCTTCAGCAGACTGCCGTAAATGTCGTGAGTCTGCGATCTGTCGGCGCTTTGAACCAGGACGTCGGCATGCAAATCGACCATGGCACCCGGGCGCATGAAGGAAACTGTGATTGCTACATCCCCCGCGATCGGCATCAGGAGTCTCCGCTCGTTTGACATAACCCGGGTGGTGTCGATTACGAGCGGATCGGGGGACAATCGAGCCGCGAAGCGGAACCGGCTCTTCATGTAAACGTTAAGCGCCCGCCCGAGTCCTACGGGCATCGGTCTTTCCCTCGGGGCGGGGTGGGTCGAAAAAGTCACCACCCCGTTCACGGGAACCCCTCCCAACACCTCTGGCTTTACCAAGCGGCAGAACTCAAGCAGGAGAATCTTGGCGGGTGTCTCGCAACGATTGGTCATGTAATCCGTCGGTTGCGAATAGCGAAGGTTGTATGCCGCTCGCTCTCGAACGGACTTCTCGTTCTCAGCGATCACTTTCGAGACCTCAGCGTCCGTCCATTCCCGGAGCGGTTCGCTGAGACCAAACTCCTTTTCCATCCAGTCTTTGATTCGTCGCCCGCGATTTTCCGCCTCACGCCGAGCCGCTTCGGCGATGCGGGCGGGCGTTCGTGTCAGCGTATGTCTGCCCTCTTTTTCGACCCAAGTCGAGTCCGTAGCTTCGGCCAGCGAGTCCATCGTCTCGCGGAGGGGTCTATTCTTCAGGCTAACAATCAGCGGCCAATCCCGCAG
>JBKJIP010000124.1:0-22289 GCA_046598515.1 Fimbriimonadaceae bacterium
GGCATGGAGAGAGTGGCAACCTATACGAAATGGCCCTAAGTAAATTGCTATGCCCTCTGCCCTCTCCCTAATCGGCACGAACATCCGATCAAGGAGAGGGGAGTTTTGCCCGATCTCCCCCCTGTGCCCCAGACGATCTTATGCCTTCTTTATGGTCCATATCGTCTGATAAGGCATAAGAGGTGTATGGATATGACTTTTCGAAACAACCTGATTAAGCTCATCGCCGTTCTGGGCGTCGGTACGGTCGCGCTCACGCCGATCACGATGAACACGAACACGGCTCAAGCTCAGTCCCAGGAGCAGAAGAACCGTCAGAAACACAAGAACGATTGGCGAAACCTTTCGATTGGATCGGGTGCCATCGCGTTGCTCGGCCTGTTGAAGGGTGACAATACGATCACCTTCCTCGGCGCGGCCGGTTCGCTCTACTCGCTGCACCGCTACGAGCAAGACCGAAAGAGCCAGAGCAAGCAGGATCGAGCGCGTGCGGCTATGTTCGCCAAAGGCTCCTTCACCCGCGACGGCAAGCGATACGTTCGCAAGACCAAGTGGGTCAAGGGCAAGAAGCACTACTACTTCGCCCGCGCGAAGTAGAGCGGCACCTTAAATCAGATTCAGCAGGTTTGCGACGGAACGGGGGACGGCAGTCATGCAGTCCTCCGTTCCTTCATATTCCACGCTGACCCAGCCTTCGAAACCGACACCCCGCAGGTGGTCGAGACAGGCGGCAACGGGGACAGTGCCCTCGCCAATGACGGTCCCTTCCCAGAATTTGCCGGCGATCGATTGGAAGCCGGATTTGGCGGGGCGGAAGTCTTTTCCGTGGGCCATGTAAGCGAAGGGAGCAATCTGAGCAACCGCATGGGCGGGATCCTCGTCCACGATCACGAAGTTACCGAAATCGGGGTTGGCGCCGAAGGCGTCGTTTCCGGCCCCGGCTCGGACATCCTGCACGAGTCCGACCACTTGATCTCCGCGACCGGCTAGGGTGCCGTGGTTCTCTAAAGCGAGCTTCACATCGGCGTCCTGAGCGAAAGCGGAGGCCGCAACAAGGCCTTCCACAATCCATGCCCGAGCTTGGTCGAAGGTGATGCCTTCCGCTACGTCACCGGCGAAGACTCGAACGACTCCCGCGCCAAAATCGACAGCTTCGTCGATCCCGAACTTAATGCGATCTAGTTGTTCTTCACGCTCCCCTGAGGTGAGCTTGGCGAAGTTGTTGCTGACCGAGAAGATGGGGCATGGAAGCCCGGTCTCCGAGAGTGCCTGCTTGGCGGCGGCTTTGTCGGCGACGGGGTCGCGATAGAGGGGAGACAGGAGTTCGACGCCGTGAGCACCAATCCGAGCCGCTTCGTGGATGAAGGCAGCCAGAGAGAGGCGACCGTCTTGGTACGCGCCGTAGTAGCTGTAATGGCTCACCGCGACTCTCATCGCTGAGCCGTAACCGCCACTTTCTCAGCGCTGGCTTTCTCGCCGGACAAAACCTTGGCGATAGGCGATGTGAAGATGCCGGCCAGGATAATGCCCGCGATGCAGATGCCCGTCGTAATGCGGACCGGCATCGACGCTCGAAGGGGTGCTCGTTCGGTCGTGTCATCTTCGACGAACGCCTTCAAGGCGATCATCAAGTAATAGTAGACCGATACGATCGAACTGGCAGCCAAAACGAGGGCGAGCGGAATCAAGTTCGCGCCGAGCGCATCCTGGAAGATGAGGAACTTGCCGAAGAAGCCGGCCGTCGGCGGAATGCCGATGAGGGAGCACATGAAGATGAGCAACGCGATAGCGGCGGCGGGGGACCGTTTCCAGAGTCCGCGCAAATCGTCGATCTTCGTGCTCTCTTTGCCATCCGCGGCGATCAGCGAGATAACGGCGAAGACGCCCAGGGTCATCAGGCTGTAGCTCAGCAGATAGTAAAGAACTCCGGTGGAGTCGGCCGTCTTCGGAGAAACATAGTTCGCGAGAAGTCCCGTGAGCAGATAGCCGGCGTGGGCGATGCTCGAGTAGCCGAGAACACGCTTGATATCCTTCTGAAGGATGGCGACGACGTTGCCCACGATCATGGTCGCGGCGGCGACAAGCCCGATGGCGGGAACGATCAGCTCAGCCATGGGCCGCACATCCTGGAAGATGCGATAAAGGGCGGCTATCGCGGCCACTTTGCTGCCGACGGCCATGAACGCGGTCACGTTCGTTGGCGCGCCCTGATAGACATCCGGAGTCCATTGGTGGAAGGGCACGAAGCCGCTCTTGAACCCGAGGCCAATAAACAGGAGACAAATGGCGGCGACGGCCATCGTCTTCGCCGCGGTGTCACCGATCGCGAAAGACGGACCCATCGCTGAAAGGTCGAGAGAGCCCGTGGTGCCGAAGAACAGCGCGATCCCATAAAGGAAGAACGCACTTGCGAAAGCGCCGAGCAGGAAATACTTGAGGGCGGATTCCTCGGACTTCTGCTCCGACCGGCTCATGCCGGCGAGAACGTAGAGCGCGATCGACAGCATCTCAAGGCCGACGAACAGAACCAGCAGGTTCCGCGAAGTGGCCATCATCATGCCGCCGACGGTCGCCCAGGTGACCAGCGGATAAAACTCGCCGAAGGGGATGCGCTTCTCGCGCAGATACCCTTCGCTGAAGAGCACGGTTAGGCCGCAGGCCGCGATTAGCAGCAGCTGGACGACCAGCGAGAACCGGTCGCGAATGACCGTGCCCGCAAACGATGTGCCGTCACCGTAGCCGAACTGCATGCAGACCGTGACCCCGGCCACGATCAGACCGATCAGCGTCGCCCAGATCATCGGCTGGTTGTTTCGCTTCGGCAGAATAACCTCGATTAGAAGGGCGATGATTCCGGTCACGGCCACGAGGATCATGGGCAGAACCATCGGGAAATCGATGTCGGTCGGAACCGGGAACGCGCCCTTTAGAGTTTCGAGTGTTACGCTATCCAACTCGGACCTCCTCGGCGGCTTCCTTCAACTGGGGAATCGAAAGCTGAACATCAGAAGCGTCCGACTCGGTAGCCAAGGCACCTTTGCGCATTTCCCGAATCGACTCCAGGCCGACGCCGGTCCGCAAGACGGACCATGCGAATACCGCGCCCGGAAGGTCGCTTACAAAATCGAGGTAGCTTCCCTCTCCGCCGTCAACATAGACGATGTTAAGAAGGGCTTCTTGGATGCGCTCCAGCAGCTCGCGGTCGCGCTCCAGATAGTGGCCGCCGTAATGCATCGGCGAGCAGTAGTCGGGCTCGGCTCCCCGGAGGCGGTAGAAGATGCCGTCCGCACCGGCAGCAAGGGCATCGTCCATTTGGATACGAACGCCTTGGGCCCACAGGTCGAGGCGAGCCGCGCCGGCCTCGGGATTGTTAGCAAGCAGATCGTCGAGATCGTCTTCCGCTCGCTGAGCTTGTCCGAAGGGATTGAGCACGTCGGCCAGGACCGCATAGTCGTTGCCGACATGGTCCTTTACAGCAGTAGCAGGGACTATCTTGCCGTCGACGTCGCCATCCCAACCCAGGACGGGCTTCCGGTCGACTTCGCCGCCCCGGGCGGCCGCAATCAATCGTTCACGTCCTGTCATTCGTGGATGTCCCCCTCCTGGGGAATGGGCACCGCAATGGCGGGTTGATCGGCTTGGGTCACAAGCGCGGGATTGGGAACGGTATTCGGCTCGGCGATCTTGCGACCACCTTGGACGAGTGCGCCGTTCTCATCGATCTGGAAAGCGTCTTGCTCGACCCACGTCGGCCGGGTGCCGACCGGATTGAGCGCCATCATTCGTGTAGCCGTGATCGCCCGCTCCATGGGTTTAAGGAAGGTATTGGGATAGAAACCACCCCAGAAGATGAACACAACGAACGTTCCCGCCATCGCGATCTCCCAGGGCTTGATGTCCTTGAGCTTCTGGTTCTCAGGGTTGTCGTTCGGTCCGTAGAACATCTTCTGGAACATCCAGAGCAGATAGACCGCGGCGAGAACCACGCCGAATCCGGCGATCACCGCGTACCAGATATTCAGGCCGTACATGTTCATGCTCGCGGCTTGAAAGCCACCGAACATTGCCATGAACTCACCAATGAACCCGTTCGTTCCGGGCAAGCCGACGCTGCTGAGCATCACGATCAGGAAGATCGCCGAGAAGATCGGCATCTGCGCCTTGAGGCCCCCATAGTCGGTGAACTTACGGGTGTGGCGTCGCTCATAGAGCAAGCCGATGAGAAGGAAGAGCGCGCCCGTGCTGATGCCGTGGTTAAGCTGCTGCATCGCGCCGCCCATCATGCCGACGTGCGTCAGCGAGAAGATGCCGAGGAGCACGAAGCCCATGTGGGACACCGAGCTATATGCGACGAGTTTCTTGACGTCCGGCTGGACGGCCGCCACGACCGCTCCGTAAATGATGCCGATGACGGCAAGGATCATGATCGGAACGACGTTGTGCGGGAGGGCGTCCGGGAAAAAGGGCAGAACGAAGCGAAGGAAACCGTACGTTCCCATCTTCAGCAGGACACCGGCCAGAATGACGGAGCCCGCGGTGGGTGCTTCGACGTGGGCATCCGGCAGCCACGTATGGAACGGAAAAGCGGGACATTTCACGAGGAACGCGAGCGCGAACGACCAGAAGATCCAAGGCTGCAGCGCCATCGCGCCGGCCCAGAGTTTGCCGCTGGCCACGTTCGCCTGTACGTCGATGATGCTGAAAGACCAAGAGCCGGTGACCTTCATGTTCAGCCAGGCCATGGTGATCATGCCCAAGAGCATGAAGATGGATCCGGCGAAGGTGTAGATGAAAAACTTGAATCCCGCGTATTTCCGGTTCGCACCGCCCCAGATTGAAATCAGGAGCCACATCGGAACGAGCGAAGCCTCGAAGAACGAGTAAAACAGGATCATGTCCAGGCTCGTGAAGACGCCGAGCATGGCCGTCTCCAACACCAGGAGGCTGATCATGTACGCCTTCACGCGCTCATTGACGTAGAAGCTGAACCAGATCGAGATCACGCTCAGGAACGTGGTCAGCATGATCAGCCAGATGCTGATGCCGTCCACGCCCATGTGATAGCTGATTCCTGCGCGCTCGATCCACGGGATTTTCTCCACTAATTGGAAGTGGAAATCATCGCCCGTGAACTTCATGAAGACCATGAGGAGGCTGATCAGGAAGACGCCGACGGAGATGCCGAGCGCGCCGTACCGAATCGCCTTCACGTTGTTGTTCGGAAGGAAACTCAGGATGATCGCGCCGATAGCGGGTGCGAAGACGGTTAAGGAAAGAGCTCCCATTTAGTGCTCCTCCTCCTCGAAGTGACCGCCTTCTCGCTCGACGGTGGAGCCGGTGCCCCGCCCTTCGAATCCTTGCTGCTTGATCGTGATCATCGTATACAAAAGAAATCCGGCGACTCCGGCAAGCATCATCAGGGCGTAGGCGCGGACATAGCCGGTTTGGAACCAGGAGAAGATTTTCCCGAAGCCGGCGGCAACCTTGCCGAGGCCGTTCACGGTGCCGTCGATAATTCCGACATCGACGCGCTTCCAAATCTGCTCCGCAACCTCGCCGCCACCCTCGGTGGTCGTGGTCACCATGGCTTGGTCATAGCCGAACTGATTCAAAGCGGCGCGGCGCAAGGGGTTCCACTTGGACATATCCCAGCCCTCGGAGACCGGGAGCTTCCCTCTGTGAATGCCCATGTACCAAACCAAAGCGGCAAGGATGCCAGCGGCGGCGACAGCGATCGATAGGGCGAGAAGTGGGATGCCCTCCGGGTGTGTCGAGACGTGCAAGTTCGGTGCTCCCTCGGGGAAAAGCCAGTGCTCGAACACCATGCCATGCTCTCCGGCGGGGCGAGCGGCGAAGAAGCCGAAACCTAAGGAGAAGACGGCCAAAATCGCGAGCGGCACCCACATGCTGGGGGACACGTCATGCGGCGTGTGCTCTTTATCCAAGTGGTGATGGTGCTCATGCTCCTCGTGAGGCATATTCTCTTCGGTGTAAAAGAATCCGTGAACATCCTCGCCGTGGTGGTCATGCCCATGAGCGTGATGAGCGTGTTCGGCGTGGTGCTCGTGATGGTCATGACCGTGCTCCGGTTCGATCTTGCGCCAGAGCTCTTCTTTGCCCCAGAAGGTGAGAACCATCATGCGCGTCATGTAGAACGCGGTGAGGAAGGCAGCCACCAAGCCCAGCCAGCCCGCGATGACACCAAGGTTTACGCCGCCCAAAATCGCATGCTTCTGGCTTAGAGCAGCGCCCAGAATCGATTCCTTCGAATAGAAGCCGGAGAGGCCCGGGATACCGGCGATGGCGAGCCAACCGATGGCCATGAAGATCATGGTCATCTTGATGTGCTTGCCAAGCTTGCCGTAGTTCCGCATATCCTGCTCGTGCGCCATGGCGTGGATGACCGCGCCGGACCCGAGGAAGAGCAGAGCCTTGAAGAAGGCGTGCGTCGTGACGTGGAACATGCCCGTCCAGAACGCGCCGGAACCCACGCCAATGAACATGAATCCTAACTGCGAAACGGTCGAGTAGGCGAGAACCTTTTTGATGTCCGTCTGGCCGAAGGCGATGAGCGCGCCGAAGAGCGCGGTAATCGCGCCGACGATGGCGATGACGGCGAGCGCGGCGGGAGCGGCGATGAAGACCATGCTCATCCGGTTCAGCAGGAACACGCCAGAGGTGACCATGGTGGCGGCATGGATGAGAGCGGAAACCGGCGTTGGGCCGGCCATGGCATCCGGGAGCCAAAGATAGAGCGGGAACTGAGCGGACTTGCCGCAGGCACCCACGAAGAGCAGAAGCCCGACCGCAACGGCGAGTCCTTCGCGGCCGGCGAATAGCATCGGAGCGTTGTCGAAAATGACGTCATAGCTGAGGACGCGGGGATCCGTATTGGGCAGCCCGGGCGTGGTCAGCATCGCGGTGGCGAGCAGGAAGATGCCAAGGGTTAAGCCCCAGTCACCAATGCGGTTGACGATGAAGGCTTTATTTGCGGCTTTGGCATTCGGGATTTCTTTGTACCAAAAGCCGATGAGCAGGTAAGAACAGACGCCCACACCCTCCCAGCCGATGAACATCAGGCCGAGGTTCCCGCCCATTACGAGAATGAGCATCGAGGCGACAAACAGGTTCAAATAGGTGAAGAAGCGGGAGTATTCCTTTTCTTCCGACATGTAACCGGTGGCGTACAGGTGAATCAGCGCTCCGATGCCGGTGATGATCAACACCATCGTCATCGTGAGGGGATCGATGACCACCTCAAAGGGGATGCTGAGCCCGTTGATTGTTATCCAGTTGAAAAGCGTTTCGATGCTTTGACGCGCATCTTGTGTTGCAGGTTTGGCCATCAAACCTTGCGTTATCATCGCACCAATGACGAAGGCGATCGCGATCGGAGCGACGGCCAACAGGCCCATCGTCCACTTGCCCTTTTTGGGGCCGAGCGCCGTTATCACCCTCTTGCCAAAGAGGGCCTGAATGATCGAACCGAGCAAGGGGAGGAACAGAATGAGCCAGACAAGTTTCTCCATCGTTAACCCCTTAGTAGATTCATTTCGTCGACATCGACCGTTTTACGGAGCCGATAGATTGCCATGATGATGCCAAGCCCGACGGCGACTTCGGCGGCGGCGACGGCCATCACGAAGATCACCATCATTTGACCCGCCATCGCAGTTTGCAGCGGCGCATGTCCGGCTCCCTGATTCGGGTCGGCGACGGGGCCATACTTGGCGAAAGCTAAAAGCGTCAAGTTCACCGAGTTCAACATGAGCTCGATGCACATGAAGATAACGATGGGGTTGCGGCGGATAACGACGCCGACCATACCGACCGTGAACATGAAGAGGCCGAGACCGAGATAAGCGCCGAGCGGGATCGTGGATTCCATTAGATCTTCCTCTTGGCCAGCAGAATGGACCCGACGATGCCGATCACCAGCAGGATGCTCGCCATTTCAAACGGCCAGACATAACTTGTAAAGAGGGCACGCCCCAGAAAAGGGGGCGTTCCGAACCCTTCGGGCGCGAAAGTCTGCCGCCGCTCGAGATACGGCGCAACGACTTGGGAGGCAACCACTCCAAAGAGAGCGCCACCAAAGAGGAAACCGAGCGTCTTCTTGACGATGTCCGGTCGCTCTTCGAGCGCGGCGGGAGCGCCGAGGTTCAGGAGCATGATCACGAACAAGAAAAGGACCATGATCGCGCCGGTGTAGACGATGACCTGAGTTACGCCAAGCAACTCCGCGTTAAGCGTGAAGTAGAGCAGCGCCAACGTGAAGAAGTTCAGCACGAGGCAGAGCGCAGACCGGACCGCATTCCCAAAAGCGACGACGCCGACCGCCGTCATTGCGGCGAGGCCAGCCAGCATCGCGAACAGGATCAGATGTCCGTCGACTTTGAAAGGTAGATTCTCCAGCATTCCCTCTCCGATGGCGGATTACCCCTCGACCGCCAGCTCCTTGACCTCCGCTGTTATTGGTGCCGTGACCGGGCTTCCGGACACGAGCGTAATCGTTCTCTTCTCCATGGAATTCAGCCGAGCCGAAGACCACTTCTTCACCACGATCATGTAGAGCGCAACCAGGATCACAGCCGCAACGACCCAGGCGCCCATGGCTAGTGCCGGCGTCTGCTGACCATCCTTACTGCTGTACAAGACCCACAGTCCGACCGTAACGAAGTTCGCGACCGCAAGAGGCAGCAAGGATCGCCATCCGAGCGACATGAGTTGGTCGTATCGGAGCCTCGGGAGCGTGGCACGCAGCCAAATGAAGAACGTGATTCCCGCCGCGCATTTTCCGAGGAACACGAGCGGCGCAACCATCGCGCTTACGGGCTGCAGAACCTGGAACGGCAGGATGTTGTAACCACCGAGGAAGACCACGGCGAACACTCCGCTGAGCAGAAACATGGCCGCGTATTCTCCCATGAAGAAGACCGCGAACTTCATCGAGCTGTACTCGGTGTGATATCCCGCAATCAGCTCGTTCTCCGCTTCCGGCAAGTCGAACGGCGCACGGTTCGTTTCCGCGATGACGCAAATCGCGAAAATAACGGCGGCGACGAAGCCGAACGGAGTCAAGATAAACCAGTTCTGGACAAACGGGACCATGCCCCAAAGCGGACCTTCCTGCGCCGTCTGCATGTCCGTCATCCTCAAGGATCCGGTAGCGATAACGATGCTGGCGAGCGCCATGCCCATGGCAAGTTCGTAGCTAATGAGCTGAGCCGCCGCGCGAAGACCGCCCATGAGCGAATATTTGTTGTTCGAAGCGTATCCAGCGAGGACGACGCCGTAGACACCCAGCGAACTGATCGCCAAAACATAGAGGATTCCGATGCTGGCATTCGAAATCGGGGTCAGATACTGCCAGATACCAGTCTGCGGACCGAATGGAATCACGGCCCCGATGGCGAAGGCCGGAAAGAGCGCCATCGCGGGAGCGAGGAAGTAAATGAGCCGGTCCACGGCGGTCGGGGTGATATCTTCTTTGAAGAAGAGCTTGACGCCGTCGGCGATCGGCTGAAGCAGACCGAAAAGCTTGATCTTCTTGCCGCTCTTGAGGGTGAACGTCGCGACTCGGTTCGGGCCGATGCGATCCTGCATCCAGCTCAGCAACCGGCGCTCCCACCAGATGAGTCCGGGAACGAGAAGCAGGATGGGGACGACGAATAACAGAACCCGAATAAGAGCCCCTAGCCAAGGCTTATCTGCGTTAAGCCCCTGCATAGTCTGCTCAGGGTTAGTCCATAACTTCTGAAGCCATTCCATCGACCGGGGAGGATGTTACCCGGCACCGCTTGAACTGAGTTTGGCGTGAAATTTACGCCGCTTCGGGTTCGGGCGTCGCATCTGAATCGAGAATGACGCCCATGGCTCGAAACTTCGCGTACCGGTGATCCTTCAACTCTTCTCCGGACATGGATTCGAAGCCCTTCAAATGCTTGGTGATCGCAGCTTTGACGAGGCTGGCCGCCTCGGCGGGGTCGCGATGGGCACCGCCCTTGGGCTCAGCGACGATCTCATCGATCAAACCAAAACTCTCCGCGCTCTGAGCGGTCAGTTTTAAGGCAGCCGCCGCTTGGGGTGCCATCTCTGGTTTGCGCCAGAGAATCGCCGCGCATCCTTCCGGGGGAATGACGGAATAGACGGCGTGTTCCTGCATCAAGACCGTGTTGCCGACTGCGATCGCAAGGGCTCCCCCCGATCCGCCTTCGCCGACCACCGTGCAGATGACGGGGACTTTCAATTCGAACATGCGAAACATCGACGCGGCGAGGGCTTCGGAGATGCCGCGCCTCTCGCTCTCAACGCCAGGGTCGGCGGCGGGCGTGTCCACGATCGTGATCACCGGCATTTGGAACCGATTTGCCATGTCCATCAGGCGCATTGCTTTGCGATAGCCTTCGGGCTTGGCCATGCCGAAGTTTCGGAACTGGCGCTCCTGGATATTTCTTCCCTTCTGATGGCCGATGACCATTACGGGCCGGCCGTCAAGCATGGCGGGACCGCCGACGATAGCGTGATCCGCGCCGAAGCGCCGATCTCCATCGAGTTCGATAAAATCGGTGAACATGAAGCCGATGTAGTCGAGGGTGTATGGCCTCTTCTCCGCTCGGGCGACGAGCACCTTTTCCCATGGACCGAGGCGGCTGTACATAACGTCGATATAGTTGTCGCGCCGGGCCTCATACTCCTCGATCTTTCGGGCGAGATCGAGTGCCTGCTGGGGATCGGCGGTTTTTACCGCGTCCTTCAGCTTCGCCAGCGCATCCTCAAGTTCTATAAGGGGGCGTTCCCACTCTTTCCAACTTTTAGCCGCCATTTCTGCCTCCCAACATGCGAACCAGGCTCGTCAGGGTTTGTTTCAGTTCTCGGCGATGGACAATTCGGTCGAGCATGCCGCACTCGAACACGAACTCCGTAGTTTGAAAATCATCCGGGATCTTTGAGACGCCCGCTTGCTTAGAGACGCGGGCTCCGGCCAATCCGATCAACGCTTTAGGCTCGGCGAGGATGACGTCGGCGACGCTGGCGTATGACGCGAGTACGCCGGCCATTGTGGGATCAGTGAATACACAGATGTAGGGGACACCCTTCTCACTGCATCTCTGCGCGGCGGCCGTCGTTTTGGCCATCTGCATCAGCGAGAGCATGCCTTCCTGCATGCGGGCGCCACCGGACGTCGTGAAGATAACAACGGGCAGGTTTTCGGCCGCTCCCCGTTCCAGTGCGCGAGTGATCTTCTCACCAGCAACGGAACCCATGGAGCCGCCCATAAACGCAAAATCGGATACTGCGGTAATGACGGGCAGGGTGCTCAATGCGGCATAGCCGCAGAGGATCGAATCGTAAGCACCAGTCTTCTTTTCCGCCGCTTCCCTCTTCTCCTGATACTCGGGAAACTGGAGGGGATTTCCGGAGCGCAGGTTCGAATCCGTTTCCACAAAGCTATCGGCGTCGAAAATCATGTCGATCCGCTCGCGGGCGGAGAGGCGGTGATGATGGCCGCAATGATGGCAAACGCGAAGATTTTGCTCGAATTCGGCCGCAAAAAGGATCTTTTTACAACCTGCGCATTGCAGAAAGGCACCACTCATGCGGACAGTCATGATACCGGAACGGCTTCATGGTGGGGGGACCTAACATGACTTGCTAGCGTGAACAGGCTCGGCACAAGGGCCAAGCACACGAAATCGATGGCTAGTCAATTTCGGGTGCTGTTTCCGGAAGAATCCGGCCGCCAACCTGATTGACGATGTCGCGGAACTGGCTGGGCGTCGCTCCGAGCTCACGCCTGAAAGTAGTCGCAAAGTTCTGGGCGGACGAATATCCGAGACGCCGAGAGATTTCCAGGGTGCCCACCCCTTGAGCGAGCAGTTCGCATGCGTAATCGAGGCGCTCGTGCAGGAACCACTTGGCAATACTCTCACCAACCTCCTCGCGGAAGCGCATCGTAAGCTGGGTAGGCGAAACGCCCGCTTCCTTGGCGAGGACATGAATCTTGGGGGGCGCATCGAGCTGCGCGCGAAGCCGAGCCACGGTTCCCTCAACGACCAAGGAGTGACGATTGAAGTCGGGGCGCAAGCAGCGACCCAGTTCGATTAGAAAGAGATCGATCTTCGCGCCAACGGCCTGCTGCGAGAAACTGTCGGGCTCACGGTGAGCTTTAAGCATCTTTTCCGCAAAGTACAACGCGATGGCGTTAAACCGAATCGTGCGCTCGGCCACGACTTGTGCGAGGAGACTCTTTTGCCATTCCTGCAGCTTGCTAGAATCGAACTGGAGCCAAAAGAACTCGCTTTGTTGAAGGATGCTGTCGAAACCCGAGTGGATTTCACCCGGCGCCGTAATGAAAGCGTGCCCTGCCCGGATTGGGTGTACACGGTCCCCGACCACCAGATCTAGTCGCCCACGTGTTATGAGATGAATCTCATACGCCGACCCGTGATGATGTGGAGGGAGAGCTTTACTGTCGGCGCGTGAAAACCGCGACCATCCGATCAATCGAATGCTCGGAACAAGCGTATCCTTCCTTGAAAAACAAACGCGATTGCGCTGATCAACCATGACCATTTTAATACCTAAGGCACTGAGATGCTATTAATGACTCCATTGTTCGCAATATCGACCATTTGACTTTTGGTCCCACGAAATCAAAATGAGTTCGTGGTTTTAGAATATCGGTCAAAATGCTGTGTGTGACCGACTTCGAAGTCCTGATCGGATGCATCGGTCGCGCGTCGAGCGAAGATGAGCTCTTTGCAGAACTCGCCCAAAGCATGGTCAAGCTGGCCGGCGCCCACGGATGCGAACTGCTCGCCCGCGAAGGCGAGGGACTCGTTCTAAGCGCCAGCACGCGCGCCCCAGAATACAACCACCGAGTTCGTCTCGGCAAGGGTGTGGGCCTCTGCGGCCACGTCATGGAGACCGGGAAACCGGTGTTCATCCCCGAAGACGCGCGAAGCGACGCTCTCTTTGCCCACTACCCGGGCATCGACGATTCGCCTTTCGAATCTCTTGTTGCTTTGCCTGTGGGCGACGGGGCGGGCGTCTGCCTTCTCCGTCGCGAAGACGTTTGGAATCTGACGGAAGCTGAGCAGGAGCGCCTTACTCAGCTCGGAAGCTCGTTGGGCGTTGCCATCAAGAGCTTCCACCGAGCCTACAACGCGGGAATCAATGCGAGCCGCTTGGGTGCCCTGAGCGAAGTCACCAGCACGATCACCCAGAGCCCGTACATCGAAGAAATTCTCCAGCTTCTGGTAAACCTAACCGCCCAACAGTTCAACTATGTGGTCTGCACTGTGCGGTTATTGGATGAGACCCACCAAGAGCTTGTTCTCCGCGCTACCCAGGCTCCGGCCAAGGCTTATGCCCGGAAGCGCGCAATCAAGCTCGGCGAGTCCATAGCAGGTCGGGCGATCGCGGAAAATCGGCCAGTCATCATCTTCGATGTTCAGGAAGAGGATGATTACATCGGTCACGACTTGGCAGTCGAACAGGGCATGCACAGCATGGTTTGTGTGCCTTTAACCATTCAGGGTCGTGCGATCGGTGTGCTCAGTTGCTATACGAGTGAGATCCGGGAGTTTCCCCCAGACGAAATCCGTGCCCTTGAGACCTTGGCCAAACAAGCCGCGGTCAGCATCGAGCACGCCAAACTGCAAGTTAGAAATACCTTGATGCAGGAGATGCATCACCGGGTCAAGAACAGCCTTCAGCAGGTGGCGGCTTTGCTGCGTCTTGAGATGCGCCAGGCGCACTACAAGAGTCTAGAGGAAGCCCTCAGCGACGTCCTCGCTCGAATCCTGGCCATTTCTTCCGTCCACGACCTTCTGAGCCGGGAGGATCTTGACCACGTCGGCATCCGGTCCGTCGCCGAAATGCTGGTCCAGCACCAAATGAACTCGCTGATTGCACCCGGAAGGTCCATCTCCTTTGATGTGAAAGGTGATGACGTCCGCCTAAACATGACCCAGGCTACGCAAGTGGCGCTCGTTCTCAACGAACTCATCCAGAACGCCGTCGAGCACGGTTTCCAGCATGCGACACAAGGAGAAATTCATGTGACCGTGGAATCACTAGAGGGGGAGATCGGGCTATGGGTTTCCAACAATGGCGACCCTTTGAGCATCGATTTCGACGCTGCCGTCCATGCTCACTTGGGGCTCCAAATCGTAGACAACCTGGCCAAGGGCCTCGGCGGCAAGTTTTTGCTCGAAGAGAGGCTCGGATGGACCGTCGCCGAGGTCAAGTTCTCCCAAGCAGGGATGAACCTGGCCTAGCCAGCTGAATTGTGCGACCCATTCCTCGATTTGAATCGTAGAAATGGAAAGTTTTGTTACACTCTAGGGAATCTATGATGCGCCGAATTGTCTTGACCTTTGCCGTTGGCTGTTTTTCCGCCTACTCGTATGCCGAAACGGAGTATCTGGGAATTTTTCTGAACGGAGTGAAGATCGGCTACACATCGTCCACTTCGCTTGGAGACAAGAAGTTCGGCGGCGACCTTCGGACCGACAGCTACAACTTGATCAATCTCGGCCTACTCGGCCAAAACATGACGATCGAAATCGCGAGTCAGACTTGGACTGCCAAAGGGAAGCCCGTTCGCATGGTCATGTCTACCGAGAGCGCGGGTCGCATCCAGAAAGTGGTGGCCGTCTTCAAAGGAGGCAAGATCAATGTTGACGTCGACAATTCGGGCTCGAAATCGACGAAAACGCTGATCCTGCCCAAAGACGCTCCCGTGGTCGACGATGCGATCACGGCCATCTTGACCGACGGATCCAAAGCGGGCGCCAAGAAGGCTTACTACGTGCTCGATCCAATGACGGTCTCTCTGGTCAAGAACACGGTCACGTTGATCGGCAAGAAGAAGCTCGAATGGAAGGGCAAAACCTACGATGTGCAAGCGGTCGAGATGAAAGAGCCGCGCGCGATCACCACGGCCTATTTCTCGGCCAAAGGTGACTTGATCAAGATCGACGGGCCCATGGGCATGGAGATGGTGCCCATGCGCGAGGCGGAAGCGAAGAGCCTCTCGACCGAACCTGCCCCCGACTTGGCGGAAGAGACGAAGATCAAGCCGGATAAGGAAATCCCCGATCCGACCTCCCTCGAACTCTTGAAACTGAGGATCACTGGGCGTGACCTCAGCCTGCTTCCTTCCGATCATCGACAGACGGTGACAAAAGATGGCGCCTCGTGGCTGGTCGAAACTAGAAGCGAAAAGCCTAACTCGAATCAGACCATCGCGGCCTCCGCGAGTGCGAAGGCCACCTGGTTGAAGAAGGGCCAGAATATTCCGGCCGATGACCCTTCCATGGTGAAATTGGCGAAATCAATCGTTGGAAACGAGAAGTTGGTGATTGCCGCATCAGAGCGGGTTCGTCAGTACGTCCTAAGGGTGATGCGGCCAAATGCAGGCATCGGGGTACTTCGCGATGCGCGGGAAGTGCTAAAGTCGAAAGAGGGGGTATGTCGGGATTACGCGGTTTTGACGGCGACGCTGTTAAGAGCCTCGAATATTCCGGCGCGCCTCGCAAGCGGACTCGTCTACCAGGACGGAGAGTTTTACTATCATGCCTGGGCAGAAGTTTGGGATGGGGCGCAGTGGATCGGAGTTGATTCAACGCGTCCGGGTTCGGTTGGTGTGGGACATATCACATTGGCGCAAGGAAGCGTCGAAGAAGCGTTCACTTTTACCTTCTTGGGCAAAGTGAAGATGGAAGTGTTGGATGCACGAGGAAAATGATCATCACGAGCTAGAAGTCGTAGAAGGCACTCCGAAATCGGAGAAGAAAGCCTACGACCCCGGGCATAATCCCGTCCCGTGGTGGCGTCTCATCCTGGCCCTTTCCGTTGGCTTGATGTTCGCTTCGGCTTTCTATCAAGTCTCGGGCACCGTTCTCGAGAAGGTTATGGCGGACTGGAGTCCGGAGGTGCGCAATCCCTCCAAGCTCTTCTCCAGTTTCTCCCTCGCGATCCTCGGCTTCATCATCGGCCTCGGCATTCTGGCGTACAGCCAGAGGGCCTACCAGCGGGTCGGCGGCGGTTGGAATCAGCTGTCCAGCGGCAACAAGGTCACAGTGTTCCTCGGAATATTCGTGGGCTTGGTTGCTTCCGTGCCGTTTCTATTCCTGCTGAACCAAGTAGTCAGCGGAAACGTGGTCGTGCTCATGGTCTCCATGATCATGCTGATCGCCGGTTTCTCGATCGGCTCGATCTATGTCCTTCGGTCGATGGATGACATCCTGCCGTGGAATCGATCTCAAAAGCGAAACCGCTCGGGAATCAAGATTCTGGACACCAACGTCATCATAGACGGTCGAATCTACGACGTCGCTCGATCGGGATTCCTCGAGGGCCAACTTTATGTCCCCGGGTTCGTTCTAACGGAACTCCAGTTCATCGCCGACAGCCACGATCCCCTCCGTCGCCAGCGCGGTCGCCGTGGCCTGGATGTTCTTCGTCACCTCCAGGCGGATTTCCAGCTCGAGGTAAAGACCTACGATCACTACGCGGGCCCGCCCCATGTCGAGGTCGACGCGAAGCTTGTTAGGCTCGCGAGCGCAATCGGCGGCGATATCGTAACGAACGATTTCAACCTCAATCGGGTCGCGGCACTGCAGGACATTCGGGTCTTGAATCTGAATGATCTCTCACTGGCCCTGCGGCCAAACGTTCTCCCCCAGGAGTCGCTAACCCTTCCTGTTTCCCGGGAAGGCAATCAGCCTTATCAGGGGGTTGGATACTTGGATGACGGCACGATGGTCGTCGTAGAAAACGGCAAGCGGTTTATCGGTGAGACGATCGATGTCGTGGTCACGCAGGTCATCCAAACGGAGCGCGGCAAGATGATTTTCGGCCAGCCGGCTGAAGACATGGTCGAAGATGACCTGAATCATAAACCTCGCAATACCGGTCCCCGAGGCCGCCACTAGGAATGCGCTGTTTTGTGATTATCCTCGCCGCCGGCAAAGGCGAGCGGATGGGATTCGATAAGGTTCGCTACACCTTGCGGGGCAAGCCCGTCTGGCGCTACTCTTTCGAGACATTTCTGTCTCATCCGAGGATCGAGGGCGTAGGCATTGTCGGCGAGGCGGATGCTCCGGAAGCATCGTTCATCGTCTCCGGAGGCAGCACAAGAAGTGAGAGCAGCCGGATTGGACTGGAAACTTGCCCGGAGTGGGCGGACATCGTTCTGATTCACGATGCGGCTCGCCCATTTGTCACCCACGCTGTTATTGATGGCGTTATCGAGTGCGTCGAGAACAGAGGGCCGGCCACGCCGGGCATCAAATCACCGGACACGATCAAGCGGATGGACGCTGACATCATCACGACCTTGGAAAGGGACCGATTATTCGCGACCCAGACACCCCAGGGTGCCATGCGCGAACAACTGCTTTCGTTGTATCGTGTTAATACTCAGGAATACACGGACGACATGGCATTGCTGGAGTCCCAAGGCATCCCGACTCATATAGTTCCGGGCGATCCGAATAACTTCAAGATCACGACCCCGGAGGATCTATCCCGCGCGGCCGCCCTCTTGGGCCCTCCGGAAGTCCGGACCGGCCTTGGATTCGATATCCACCGTTTCTCTCCCGACCCCGAACGCCCCCTTTGGCTGGGTGGGATTCTTTTTGAGGGCCACGCCGGCTTGGATGGCCATTCGGATGCGGATGTCGTGCTTCATGCCGTCGTGGATGCCCTATTGGGAGCCGCTGCCGAAGGTGACATCGGCGCGCTTTATCCCAACACCGATCCTCAATGGAAGAACTTTCCCTCTTCCCGATTTGTGGAGGATACGGCCGTGCTTCTCGAACAAAAAGGCTGGCAGATCGTGAACATCGACATCGCTATGATCGCGGAAACACCGAAGATCATGGGTAGAGCGGTGGAAATACGATCGGCGATCGCCCGGGCCGCCGGCTGTGATCTCAGCCGTATATCAATAAAGGCGACCACGAACGAGCAATTGGGCTCGATCGGGCGTAGTGAAGGCATTGCCGCCTATGCAACGGCGACAATACGACAACGGTTTTGAGCCAATGGCTCAAGGAGGCAAGAATGGAAGTTTTAGTTCGCAATGCCGAAGGCAACGTGAGCCAGAAAGATCGAGAGTATGCGGCCAAAAAGCTGGGACGGCTCGATCGGTACTTCCACTCCGCGCATAAGGTGGAGATGGTGCACCGAACTGAAAAGCTCGGACACCGGATCGAGATCACCGTGTTCGCGGACGGACATATCATTCGTGGCGAAGAGCAAGATCCGGATCTGCACGCCGCGATCGACAAGGTCAGCGACAAGCTCGAGGCAAGACTTCGAAAGCTCAAAGGTCGACTGCGCGACGCTCACCGTCGACACGGAACGCCGAAGATCCCGATGGGGCTGGAAGAAATCAACCCCGAAGAAGAGGAGCATCACATCGAGATTCGGGAGCGAAAGCGATTCCTGCTCAAACCGATGACGGCGGATGATGCGGCCCTCCACCTCGAGATGGTCGATCACCCGTTTTACATTTTCAAGAACTTGGATGGAGGGCACATCTGCGTTCTCTACCGCCGCAAAGACGGTCGGTACGGAGTTATCGAACCCGAGCTCTAGTTACTCTGCCTTCTCTAGCAGAGCACAGACTCGGATGATATAATCCGAAATCGAGAGCCCGACCCAACTTGGGTCGGGCTTCGTTTTGCCCGCCTTGACCAGAAACATATCGACCAGGCTTTGTTCGGCAGGGGATCGGGCATGTCTGCGGTTCCCGCGAAAGGTGGTGTAGGCTTCCGCAAGCGCGAGAGCTTGCGGGATATGACCCAACTCGACCAAAGCGCAGGTCGCATAATCCATTCCGATCTCATGCATCCGGATGTTGCGGCGGGCGTAGCACAGGGTGACCCCGTCGATGATCATGCGGCAACCTGGACGCACTTCGCCGCCCATGATCTTGGCGAGGCCCATCAAGGGAAATGCCCAGTGAAGGACCCCTTCGAGACCTCCCACAACGGCGAGCCGCCAGCCTTGCTCTGTCCAATCTCGGCATGCTTCCCAGTTGCCGCGAATGCTCTCCAAGAAACCGCAGTTGATGCGGAGGGCGGCAAGGTTGTGGGCTTGGCGGACGTCGGGGCCCTGCCCATATTCGACGAGTGCCTCGTGATAGAGGACCATAGCCTCGTCGAGGCGGTTCAAGTGCCAATGGAAGGAACCTAGCTGCGCCTTACAGACGATAAGGCCGTACGGCCGGTTGTACGCCTCCGCGTTTTTCCGCGCCCGCTCGATATAGTCGTAGGCCGCATCCCAGTCGCGAATTTCGAACTTGGTAAAGGCGGTCTGGCTCAACGCGGCCCAATAGTCTTGGGTGGACTCCTCCAAATTTTCGAGCACCCATTTGCAGAGCTCAAGTTTCCGCTCGGTTTCGTCAAGCAGGGTGCCGGCCATCATGATCGTCCACACCGCGCGCACTCGGTGCGGGTCGATACCCTCCCCGCTGTCGAAGGCGGCATTGACCATTTTAAAGGCGACGTGGGGATTCTTATAGAGTTCGCGCCGAAAAGCGTCACTCCCGTAGAGCTCCAGCAGTGAGGCTGGGCTAGCCGCGGCCGAGCGCTCCACCGTACTCAAAATTAGCTCTCGCTCCTCCATCGTGAAATGGCGGCGGGAAGAAGAGACGCCAGCAGAGGGGCCGATTGCGCCTCGGCCAACCGCGCGGGACAATTCGAGCACATCCTCACCGAAATCCATGTCTAGTTGGGATTTCATCTGCTGACGGATGGCGCGGAATCGCGCCAAGGCATGCGCTCCGCGGCCGAGCCGGCCCATGATGCGCAGGAACTGGGCCCAAGCCTCAGGCCGGAACTCGTCAGCGAGGATAGCCCGGTCAATGTGAGTGAGGGCGGCCTCCAGGTCATCATCGTCGTTGGCAAAGCGGGCTAAGCGGAGATAGGCGTCGGCGCGGTGGTCGCGCCAATACGCTCTCATGGGCAAAATCCAATCCGCGTTCCAACCGTCGAGAAAGTCGCGATCGATGATCGCGAGCAGCCCGCCCAAGACTTCCTTTTCTTCCTTGTGGTCGCGCTGGATGCGAAGCTGCTTGATGAAGTGCTCGGCGGATTCGATGTCGATCGTCGCGCCGGCCGACTCGAGCCGAATCCGGGAGCGTTCGGCCGCAATGGGAGTCCACGGATCGAGGCCCTTTTTGAGATAAACCAAGTGAGTTCGCAGGCGGTTGCTGGAAACCGCGAACTCGACATCCGGCCAGAGATCCTCCGCGATCGCCGTCCGCTCAAGCCAGGTGTTTGGGCTCGCGGATAGTCGCGCGAGGAACTGCTGGGTTGGGCTGGAACCGAGGTCCGCGCGGCGACCATCGACTTCCACTACCAGAGGTCCGAAAAGCTTGATTCGGGCCTGAGCGTGCATTCGTAGAACGCTACCTCACCGGGCTATGATCTTGATGTGAAAGTTCTTAGCGGGCTCCGGATTCTCGATTTGACTCGGGTTCTGGCGGGACCCTACTGCACGCAGCTCTTGGCCGATCTTGGCGCGGAGGTCCTCAAAATTGAGCCGCCCGGTGGCGATGAAACCCGCGAATGGGGTCCACCCTTTGAAGACGGAGTTAGCGCTTACTACCTGAGCGTAAACCGAGGCAAAGAGACTCGGCGCGTCGATTTCAAAACCTCGGCCCACGAAGTCCGCGACCTGGCGGCCCAGGTCGATGTCCTCGTTGAGAACTATCGGGTCGGAGATCTCGCCCGCTATGGACTTGACTATGCCGCCCTCTCTGCTCTGAATCCAAAGCTTATCTACTGCTCAATCACGGGCTTCGGCCAAACCGGCCCCCGCGCTCATGAGCCTGGCTACGATGCCGCTATTCAGGGTTACTGCGGAATTATGAGTGTCACCGGCGAGCCCGAGGGTCCACCGATGAAGGTCGGCGTCGCGTGGGTCGATGTCCTGACGGGAACCCATGCCGCCGTTGCCATCCTTGCCGCCCTGCGGGCGGACAAAGGCTGTCATATCGATATGTCTTTGTTGGACGTTGGGCTGGCGGCGATGACGAACTTGGCGCAGACGGCAATCATGACCGGCGAAGCTCCCGCTCGCCAGGGAAACATGCATGCGCAGATCGTGCCCTACGGCACCTTTCCCGCCGCGGATGGGTGGCTCGTCATCGCGTGCGGCAATGATGGTCAGTTCGCCAAGCTTTGCGACCTGTTCGGCGTGGATTGGGTTGATGAGCCGCGGTTCTTGACCAACCCAAAGCGGGTTCGGAATCGACTGGATTTGGAATCCATGATCGGCGAGATCACTCGACAGAAATCCCGTGGCACATGGCTCGAGCGTCTTCAGAAGGCCGGGGTGCCATGTGGCCCGGTGAATGACCTTCGAGAAGCGCTGAGCGATCCGCAAGCCGTTGCACGGGGTGTGGTCGAGAACGGGAGAGTGGGCTGCCCGATCCGATTTGCCTAGAGCGAGAGCATCGTCAGTATCTCTGGACGGCGAGTCGTGACCACAACTTGAAGGGTGCTGAATGTTGGCCGGGTTTTGCCTCGAAGGATGTATTCGCGACCGCCGGCAGTACGGTATCGTGAAACGCCCTTCGTCGTGCCAAGAAACGTGGGTGGCACTTGCACCGAGACAGTGCGCTGGTCGGTCATATCGAATACCAAGTGGCCGTCGGCGACGCGCTTCTGACCCCCTTGGGCTTCTAAGCTGGCGGCAAGCTGCCTCACGGCATCCCCGTTTCGATTATCAAGGCGATACTCGATTACCTCATTTCGGCCGAGCGTGAACTGGTTCGCGTATCTCGTTCGGGGAAGATCCAGCGGTGCGCTCTTTTTGCCCGCCAGGAACACAAGCGACAGGGCCGATCCTGCGACGAACAGGGTAACGCAAGCAATGCCTGCGGCGGGTCCGAGCTTCATTAACATCATGGTCGGCACCTGGCGGCGTTTCTGAAGATGACCAACTCTAAATCCAGTTGTTGGGCGAGCTTTACGAAAAGCCGGTCGATTGTACAGGCGGGCGTCAGAACATCCGTTTTAAGAAGAGGCCGAGTTTCGAATGTTTCGGCCTCGTATAGTAGAGCGTCGTCCAACTCTCGCGGGTGCCGGCCTCCGTCTTGACGGTGCGGGCATCGTCCCACTTCTCAAACTTGGTTCGTCCTGGATAGATGACCCACCCTTCGCCACTCTCGCCAATCGACCAACTGTAGCTGTTGCCAACTTTGTACGAGCCGCCGAATCCGGCGCCCTTTTCCAATTTCTTCAGAAGATCCTCTACCTCCG
>JBKJIP010000322.1:0-3447 GCA_046598515.1 Fimbriimonadaceae bacterium
TCAGAATGCCGCCAACCTTGCGATCGCCTTGGCCTGGGATTTCGAACGAAAGGTCGTTCGGCCAGCGAACTCGGCACCCCATAAGCTTGGCGGCCGCACAGGCAACGGCCATCCCGATGAGCCACGGTGCCTTGGTCCCTTTAGCCTCGGTAGATGCCATCCCGAGAGTGGGATAGTCGGTGAAAGCGATACTCATCGTGAGTGAATCGGCGCGCGCACTGACCCATTCACGGCCAAAGCGACCGCGCCCTATCACTTGGTGATAGGCGAACACAACTCCGACGGGGCTTCCTTCGCACAGCATCGCTCCCGCGACGTTTTGTGTGGAATCGACCTCGTCGAGCTCAGCCCAGTGGTCCGGGATGCGCATATATCAGTGTAATCGGAAACCCTAGGAAATCTCCATATGGAGAGAAAGTGAAATTGCGGAATGTGTCAGAGCTCCGACGGAGATCAAATCCACTCCAGTCTGGGCGACGCCCTTCACGGTATCTAACGAGATTCCGCCGCTCGCCTCGAAGAGAACGTTGCTGTTCGCATGCGTTTTAACCGCTTCTCGCATCATGAATGGATCCATGTTATCGAGCAGAATCACCTCGGCACCGGCATCCACGGCTTCGCGGACTTGCTCCAAGCTTTCGCACTCGACCTCGATCTTCGTCATGTGGCTGGCGTAAGACCGAACTCGCTCGACCGCTTTGCGGATGGAGCCCACGGCCATGATGTGATTGTCCTTGATCATCGCTCCATCGAACAGACCCATGCGGTGGTTGTGGCCACCCCCGCAGCGCACGGCGTACTTCTGCAGCGCTCGCAGGCCGGGAATGGTCTTTCTCGTGTCGACGATGCGAGCGTTTGTGCCGTCTACGCGCTGGACGAATTGGGCGGTGAGGGAAGCGACTCCGCTCAGGTGCATTAGGAAGTTGAGGGCCGTCCGCTCGGCGGCGAGAGCACGACGGGCGGGAAGTCGGCCGCTAAGGACCTTGTCACCTCGCCGGACACGATCGCCGTCGCGAAAGCCGACCAAGACATCGATTTCATCTGGATCCGTCGGCAACGGGCCCAGCAGGTGCTCCGCGATGCCGATACCGCAAATGACGCCTTCGGCTTGGGCCTCGACATACCAGTCGACCATCGTCTCCGGGTCGATGCAACCGCTGGTTACGTCTCCCGAGCCGATGTCTTCCAGGTATGCGTCTTCAACGATCTGCCACCAGTTAGCCGGCTCCGGCTGCAACCATCCACTCACTCCAAGAGGTTACCGCCGATCCGTAAGTCTGTGGAGGCACAAACAGGGAGGCCCCAGCATCCACAACGAGGACACTGGGGCGCGCCTCCCTAAAGGGCTACTTCTTGCGGCGTCGCAGGAAGGCTACACCCAGACCGAGTACAGCCAAGCTGGCGGGCTCTGGAACTGGATTGTTGACCATGATGTTGTCGAGCGACACACCCGGATCGGTTACGAAGGCGGCTGCCGTACCACTGGTGAACGTTACGCGATCCAGATTGGACCAACCGCTACCCAGCGTGAACGACTGGAATGCCGTGTTGATGTTGAAAGTCGCCGTGACCGTACCGCCACCATTGATGTCCCCCACCAAATTGACGGTGTTCGTGCGATTGTCGTTAAACATCGTCGCCGAATCAAATCCCTGCAGCGAAAATGGTGTTAGCGTGGTATCGAACAGAACAATCGTTGCTGTCGAGCTACCATTCCCAGCCCCGCTCATAAAGAACCGGGTCGTGCCGTTTTGAACGATTGGCGGGCTGAAGGAAAAGGAATTGCTAGCGATAGCCCAACCGGCTGTGGCCGTATCGAGCGTGAAGCCCTGCTCGAACATCGGATCACCGAAGTCGTCTGCGTGGCTGTTGAAATCGAGGAGAGTCGCCTGCGAAGTCGCGGCCACCATCAAGAATGCAATCGAAGTAACTGTTGTGTAAATACGCATTTTGTCACCCACCCCAAGTGAGACTCTCCTAGTATATAAGCTCATCCGTGCGGTGGAACAGGCAAAAATACGGGCTTGTGGCTGTCCTCGAATCCTGTAACGGCGATTCTTAAAGAAGCGTTAAAGAAAATTGAGAGTTAGCCACCCATACCACTTCATCCAAGGGGAGTCCGTTTCGACAGATTCGGGCTGAGAGTTCCGAAAGGAAGACCCTATAAACCTGATCCGGATCATGCCGGCGTAGGGACTGGGTGAAGAAGCTGACTTGTGAAGGGTCGTCCTACGAAAGTGGGGCGACTTCTTTGTTGCTTTTACGAGTCAACACGGGGGGCCATGACCTCGTCGCGAACCATATAGCCTCGTAGCACTTCTTCGGGGTCGCCCTCCATCTCGATGTTCCCGTTCTTGAGCCAAATACACCGGTCGGCAACGCGGCGCACGGCTTCGAGATCGTGGGACACGAACAGGATCGAGCCGCCTGCCTGACGAAACTCTTCGATCCGCGCGTAACACTTTTCCTCGAACTCATAGTCGCCGACGGCCAAGACTTCATCCACGATCAGGATGTCGGCATCCACGTGGACGGCCACGGCGAAACCCAGGCGCGCGAGCATGCCGCTGGAATAGGTGCGGACGGGAGCATCGATGTGGCGGTGCAGCTCCGCGAATTCGATGATGTCGGGGGTTCGGGCGAGGATTTGTTTCCGCGTCAGACCAAGAATCACGCCGTTAAAGAAGATGTTCTCACGGCCGCTCAAATCCGGATGAAAACCGGCGCCGAGTTCTAGAAGCGGGGCGACGCGCCCGTTGATCTTGACTTCTCCCGCCGTCGGCTTGTAGACGCGGGCCAGTAGAGAAAGGAGGGTCGACTTCCCTGCCCCGTTCTTGCCAACGACGGCCAGCGTTTCGCCCTTGTGGACATCGAAGGAAATGCCGTGTAGGACCTCAAGCTGCTCGCGGCGGCGATTGCGCCACCACAGGATCGCCGTCTTCAGCGAAGCTGCTCCCGAGTGGGTCAAGGTGAACTGCTTCTTGAGGTTCCGGACCTCGATGGCGGCTTCCTTCAAGGCCGCTCCACGAATCGCCATTTCATTCGGTTGAAAATGCTGTATCCAAAGAGAAGGAATAGGAAGGACACGATGGCCGCGATCCCGACATAGGTCCAATCCAGCGGCATCCCTTGTATCGTGATCATTTTGGCGGGATCATCGGGGTCCTTGGCGGGGATCGGAACGGTGTTAAGTAACACCTTCTTATAGGCCGTACACAGCGTAGCCATCGGATTCAGGTGATAGACGGTGTAGACGAGGCGACCGAGCGCTCCGTGCCGCTCAGCGAATGCGGCGACATTCTCGCTGAAGTACATGACCGGGCAAAGAAAGAATCCGACATAGAGGATCGCGCCCAGCATGTACTTGACGTCCTCATAGAAGGTGTTCAGAGCACTGACGATGAAACCCAGTCCCATCGCCAGCATCAGGTTGATCAGCATGAGCAC
>JBKJIP010000053.1:0-14440 GCA_046598515.1 Fimbriimonadaceae bacterium
CATCAAACCCCTCGACAATCAGGAAATCCTTCAGGTGCGGGAAATCGAGGGGGCAACCGGGCATGAAGTGCCGCCAATCTCGCCCAAAAATGAGCTTGTAAATGCCCCGCTCTCGTAAAACCGCTTTCGCATGGGCAAGGAGATCGACGCAGCATCGATTGTCTTCGCTCACGATTGCGGACAAATGGGCGGCATCGGGATCGGGGCCGGCAAAGAGCGAAGCCGCGGTTCGCTTCACCGCCACAAACCCGCAAGGCTTCAGGTCATCATCCAGCTCGACCTGAGAAGCGCCCCAGTCGAACAAGGGATTCTGAATCGTGTTCAGCTCGAGTATCTGGCGGTCGATCCGATACTTGTCCGGACACGACCGATTCCAAAGTTCGGTGAGGGCGTTAAAGTCGGCGTGCCGAAAACTTATGCGCATTTCTCCGCGGCGACTAGCCGCCTCAGGTGGTCGCCGCAAAGACTGAGAGCATCGCGCGTTCGCACGATCCGATCGATCATGTTCCCATCATCCGCCTTCAGGAAAGCTTCAAGGTCCGGAGCGGCGTAGAGTGCCTCGAAGGCATCGCCATACTCTCCCGCCAATTCCTTGATCTGCGAAGTATCGCTCACCTCAAACCGAAGGTAGGCGATGAGGAAGGGCTGGAGGTCGCCGTAGTTCAGCTGCATCCACTCGCGTTCATGGGCATAGCGATCTTGCAGCTTCGAAGTCGCGCCAAGGTTGGCCGCGTTGCAGAGGATCTCCACCAGCGTTTCGTAGTGCGAATAGAAGGCGATCAGCTGGTCGTGGCGCTCTCGAGCCGTCGGCCCCTTTGTGGCGGCGACAGCGGCTTCTCGAGCTTCCGACCAGTCCTTCCAAGCGAGCTGCGCCTTGACGGGCAACCGCGAAATCTTACGCCAAAGTCCAACGCGCCGGTAGGCGACACGGCCAAGTGTGTTCAAGTTGAAGCCTCCTTGCTTTTCTCCACATAGTTAAGACGTAAGTTGCTCACCAACTTCTGCATCTCGCGGCGATCTTCTTCGTCGAGTCGTGCATCGACGATGCCGGCGAGATGGGCGATCAAATCGATCGTGACCTTCGCCTCCGGGAGATCTCGGGCGATCTGACCGGTCATCATGTCCGGCTGAAGGCCAAGTTTCTGCCAGGCGATGCTCGAAAGTTGGTCGGTCATGATCACGATGACATCGAAAACACTGAGAGGTTTCTTCTCGTCCTGCGGCTCGCTCACGCTTATTTATGACGATGCTCACCCCGCTAACGACCCAAGAAACCCAAACATATCCTTAATCGAATTTCAGGGAAATCCCGCCCAACTTGATTCCAACACCCGCAGAAATACGGGGAATAAATGAACGAAACCTGAACTCTCGTCATTTTCAGAAACCTCATGCGGATACTTGCATTGCGAACTGTATCGGTTCACTTTAAGTTTCTGGAGGAGAAAAGATGAGACCCTACTTGAGGATTTCTTTGTTAGGCCTTGCGGCCTCTATTTGTGCTTCTGCTTTCGCCGTCGAGGTCTATGGATTAACGACTCGCGATCAGCTTGTAAGATTTGATGCATCCACCCCGGGTTCCATTCAAAGCGCCATGTTTATCACTGGCTTGGCTTCGAATGAGTCCCTCGTCGGCCTGGACTTCCGGCCGAGCAATGGTTTGCTCTACGGAGTCGGCAGCTTCGGCAAGGTGTACACGCTTAACACCGCCACTGGAGCAGCCACGTTCGTCGCGAACCTGACCAACTCGGTCGGCGGCGGCCCGATCCTGCTGTCCGGCGTCGAATATGGCGTCGACTTCAATCCAGTCGCTGATCGCCTGCGCGTTACGAGCGACCTGGATATGAATCTGCGCATCAACGTTGCGACCGGCGCAACGATCGTAGACGGGGCTCTGAATGGCAGCAGCAATCCGAATATTGTCGCTTCCGCGTACACCAACAGCGTCATCGGCCCCACGAGCACCCAGCTCTTCAACCTTGATTCAGCGAGCGATATGCTGACGCTCCAGAATCCGCCGAATGCCGGCACCCAGGTCAATGTGGGCTCAATCGGATTCGACATGAGCGCTCTGGCGGGCATGGACATCCTAACCGTGGGTGCGACCAACACCGCTTACGCGGCGTTGCAAACCCAAAATGGCTCTGGGTCCTGGTTCTACACGATTAACCTTGGAACAGGGTTGGCGACTCCCATTGGCCAAATTGGGAACTCACAGAGCAGCGACTCTTTGGCGATCCGCGATATCGCCGTGACTCCGGTCCCAGAGCCGGCCACCATGGCCGTCCTGGGCTTAGGCGTAGCCGCCATGTTGCGGCGTCGCCGAAAGTAGAGGCTTCCAACCCTCACTCCCCTAATGAGAGGGCCGTCGTTCTTATGCGGCGGCCCATTTTTTGGCATTACGTCTGCCCTGTGGGCGTGTCCCCATGTGGGTCGCGGATGCGTGCGGGTCGGATGCGAGTGGGTCGGATGCGTGTGGGTCGCGGATGCCCGTCCCGCGACAAACCAACCAAGCACACAATGCCCGGAGGTCAGATAAATCGAAGGCCCCGGCGCAATTCGGGCGGCTAGGTTAGTGAACTGCGCTCGGGACAATCCCCTTCTTCCACTCGCCCGGTGAGAAGTCCCCCGTATCTTTGACAGGTATCAGTCCGTAACTCGCAAGCTGGTAGATTTGCTTGCCTTTTTGTGAATGGTGAATGGTGAATGGGCGGACGGGGTGGGTGCATCGGAAGCTGAGCCAGATTACGATTCGACAGGGAACGATTCGGGCTAGTCAGGACCCTGTTCACACCATACGCCCTCGTATGGTGTGCCGACCCGCCTATCAAACGAGTCCTGCTTCCAAGTTTCCTAATCCATGCTGGGGACCCACGACACACGAGGGCGTGTGTCGTGAAGAGACGGAAGAACTTGTTTACACCAAACGCCCTCGTATGGTGTGCCCATCGACTCTAAACGAGTCCTGCCTCCAGATCTCCTAAACAGCGCTGGGGTCGCCCGACACACGAGGGCGTGTGTCGTGAACAAGATACGACCGGGATAGACACTCTGTGAACCGAGACGACGGTTCGCCCATTCACCATTCACAACTCACCATTCACAAGATGAGTTACTGAGTGCGGCGAAGGCGGTTCAACGGGAACCAGATGGCTTCGGATCGGCCGATGAGATCCTCTCGCTTCACGAGGCCCCACATACGGCCGTCGGACGAATTGCGGCGATTGTCTCCAAAGCATAGGAGATATCCTTTAGGAATCGGTGCCGCCGGGAGCTTGCGCAGCATCTCCTCGAACTCACGATCGCGGGCCGCGTAGCGCTCGACGATGCCATGAGTTGCGACATTCACGCCATTTGCGGAGATGGACACCGGCCAATATTCGAGCTTGCCGTTCGCGTCTTGGTACTCGACGAGTTTGAAATCAAACTCCGAAGGCTCTCGCTGATAGGGTTCTTCGACCGGCTTATCATTGCGATAGAGCTGTCCTCCGCGGATCTCGACTTTATCTCCCGCAACACCGACACAACGCTTGATGAAGTCGACTTTCGGCTGGCCGTCCGTATCGATCTGCTCCGGGTTGCAAGCATAGACCGGCGGCCGAAAAACAACGATCTCGCCCGCACTCGGCTCGCTGTACCGATAGATCAGTTTGTTGGCGACGATGAAATCGTTGAGCTGGAGCGTCTCGAGCATCGAGGCGCTCGGAATGCGGAACGCTTGGACGCCGAAGGGCCGGATGATCAGGAAGACGAAAACGCCGGCGTAGATGACGGCATCGAGAAACTCGTTCGCGAACCGCGTGCCCTTGTAGGTTCCGCTGATCTTATGCTTCGGTGGAATCTTGAGCAAGTAGGGCGCGATGGCCAGCCGCAAAAAAGTACAGACCGCCACCAAAATGACGATCTGACTTAAAGGCGTCCTTGCTAGCTTGTCGATGACCTCAGCCGTTTGGCTGGTGGACTCGTGCTGCGCTAGAAACTGGAGCGGAAACATTCCGTTTATCGGCGCTCGCGGATTCGGGCGGCCTTACCGATCTTGCCACGCAGATAGTAAAGCTTGGCTCGGCGAACGACACCGTGTCGAATAACTTCAAACTTCGCAATATTCGGCGAGTGAATCGGGAACGTTCGCTCCACGCCGATGCTGTTGCTGATCTTGCGAAGGGTGATCGTCCGGGCGATACCGCCGTTCTTGATCGCGATCAAAAGACCTTCAAAAATCTGGATTCGCTCTTTGCCGCCCTCACGGACTTTGACGTGGGCACGTACCGTATCCCCCGGCCGGAATTCCGGCAAATCGGTCTTCATGCTTTCCTTAACAACACTCTCGAGGATGGCGCCCTTATTCATAGTTCGTATCTTTCCTGAAACAGGATGGTAGGCGTGGGAAGTTCCCACAGACGGAAGATTCTACCCAATAGCCGCCCATCGATGTCCGGGCGGGAAGCTTGAGTCTGAACAGCTTCCAAATTTTGCCGTAATATAGAGAAGCGATGTATCTGATCGAAGGAACTTGGGAAGAGGTCAGTAAGAAGGCGGAGGCGCTGGACAAGGCTACCCACGTCCGATTGGAGGTTGGAGAACCCTCGCGAGGCAAGCCGATTCGTTACGGAATGTTTCCGCAACTCGGCGCGGTTACCGACGAAGAGATACGGGATGCCGAGTGGAAGCCAAAGGTCGACGCTGAATCCTGATGGCCGGATATGTCGTCGACGCTCACGCTTTGATCTGGTTCCTGGGCCAAAATCCGCGACTGGGCAGCCTCGCCAAGGAGGCCATTTCCTCAAGTGACTCGATTCTTTACCTCCCGGCCGTCGCCTTGGCTGATGTTCTGTGGATTGTCAAATCTCGCCAAGTCGGTTAACCGCGGATGATATCGTCGACGCGCTGGAACAAGACTCCAGAGTCGTCATCGTTCCCCTTTCAAAGGAGATCGTTTTGACGGGCCATTTCTTGCCCGGTGCTCTGGAAATGCATGACCGACAAATTGTTGCTACTGCAATATGCTTAGGCGAGAATGGCCCTTTGCCCGTGATTAGCGTCGACCGTGAAATCGTAGAGTCAGGCCTCGTTCCGATCATCTGGTGACAACAACTCCAGATCTCGCTTGCCCAGTTTGGCCTTCGCAAACAGGTCCGGTCTTCGCTCCCGCGTCAGTTTCAGAGCCAGGCTCCTCTTGAGGCGATCCGCCAAGCCGTGATTCCCGCCGCGAAGCACTTCCGGCACCTCATGCCCCTCCCAAGTTTCTGGACGCGTGAATTGCGGAGCCGACAGCAGTCCGTCCCCAAAGCTATCGATCTCCAAACTCTCGGGCGAGCCCAAGACTCCCGGCACATGGGGGCAAATGGCGTCGGCCATGACCGCGGCCGGCAGTTCCCCCCCGGTCAGCACGAAGTCGCCGAGACTAAGCGGAATCGCCCCCCAATGGGCGCGCAACCGGTCGTCGATCCCCTCGTAATGGCCGCACACGAACGCCACCCGATCGAGCTTGGCCAGCTCAACGGCGCGAGGTTGAGTGAAGAGGAACCCCGTTGGATCGGGCATGAGCACCTTCACCTCGCCGGGAACTAGCTCGAGAGACAGCAGGGCACGATGAATCGGCTCCGCCATCATGACCATGCCGGGACCACCACCGAAGGGGGTGTCATCGACCGTGCGATGTTTGTCCGTGGCGAAGTCGCGCGGGCTGAGCGCGTGAAACGAAACCAGTCCCGCCGCCTCGGCTCGGGCGAGGATGCTATGGCGCACCGCCCCCAGCACCTGATCCGGGAAGAGGGTTATGAAGTCGATACGCATAATCTTATTGTGACTTCGAGGGCCGAAGGGCAGAATCCCGGGCACGTAACTCTGCCGGGCTGCATTACGGATAAGTATCTCGGAGGATCCATCATGAAACTGCGCAATTTGTTTGTACTCGGTTCCCTTGCCGTCGCCGCCCATTCTTCGGCCACGATCTGGAACATTTCTTCACTTCTCGACTCCCTACAGGAGAACCCACCCAACGGCTCACCGGCAACGGGTTTTGCAACCGGGACGCTCGATGACGTAACCGGGATGCTAAATTTCGATGTAACGGCCAGCGGTTTCACAGCCCCTATCTCGGCTGCCCACATCCACACGGCTCCGATCGGCACAAACGGTCCGGTTACATTCCCGCTAACGGGCGCGACCGGCGGAACGAGCTACCTAAGCTCTGACATGTTCATGCTGACTCCGACCCAGGTCACGACTATGATCGGGGGAGGGATGTACGTCAACATCCACACCCAGGCTTTCCCGGGCGGTGAAATTCGGGGACAAATCTCGGCGACGGCTGTCCCAGAGCCGGCCACACTCTTGGCCCTCTCGGGCGGGATTGCCCTCCTGCTCCGAAGACGACGCAAGGCGTAACTCGCTTTGGAACCAAAGAATGGGGTCGGCGGGTTAGCCTAGAATAGGTCATGCTCGCCGCCCTCCCTATGCCAACATAAGACGATGGCTTACTGGCTGATGAAATCGGAGCCCGACGTTTACGGCATCGACCACCTCGAGAAAGAAGGCGTGAACATGTGGGAAGGGTGCCGCAACTACACGGTGCGCAACTTTATCCGGGACGAAATGAAGATCGGCGACCTCGCGTTCTTTCACCATTCCAACTCGGATCCAAGCGGCATCGTCGGCACGATGGAACTCGTCAGCGATCCCTATCCCGACCCCACCCAGTGGGATCCGACTAGCCACTATTACGACCCAAAGAGCCCAAAGGACAACCCGCGCTGGTTCGTGCGAGACATGAAGTACAGGTCCAAGTTTGGCCGCACGATTTCGCTGGCCGAACTCCGCGAGACTCCCGGTCTCGAAGAAATGCTCGTGATCCGCAAGGGCCAGCGGCTGAGCGTGATGCCAGTGACAAAGAAAGAGTGGGACATCGTCAACAAGCTCGCTGAAAAGAAGTAGCGCAATTCCATGAATAGCTCGCGCGCATTCGGAAAGTCGATTGCCCGCCTTCCCTTGGGCTTGCAGTTGCTTCTGGCCGCGAACCTTCTCTACTGCTTGATCGCCTCCACTACGCCCGCGCTCCCCGGCTGGAAAATGTTCAGCCGCGTTGGGCCGCAGAACGCGGCTTTGATCGGGGCGGGCGGTCAGCGCGTGGAACTCCGCGAGTTCCTTCCGCGCGAAAGCTATGCGCTCACGCAGGCTGACTTTGAACGGGTGGGGTGCTTTGCCGCTAGCCGTAGATTCCCGGGTGAGATCTGTAGACTGGTAACGGCTGCCGGTGAAAAGCGATTGAAAACGAGCGAGGGCTCTTGTGACGTGCTCGACTGAGCGTTCGCCAAGCATTCTTTCGTCTCCTGGCCTTGGCCATCTTCGCGATGGTGATCGAGGACTTCGCGAAGGGCGCTTGGGCGGTTCACTCCGGTGACCTCTTCCCTTTCCGGGCAACTCTGCCACTTTATAAGCCCCCGTTCCTGGTTGTCGAGTGGTTATTGACCATCACCGCCGCGGTCGCGCTCTTTCGTGATCGCGTTCGAGTTGGTTCAATGTTGGGGCTAGCCGTTACGGGCGTCGCTTTGACACAACGATTCTCCAATCACCGGTGCCTGCTCTTAATCCTGCTGCTCTTCCTCGTGTTCGATCCGGGTGCGGGTCTTGGGCCTGTCGCGGGACGGGCATCCGCGACCCACAATGGGGAAACGAGCTCTCCAAGTTTCACGCTCGCGCGAGTTCAACTGGTCCTCGTCTATCTCTTCAGCGCGGCGAACAAGCTCGCGGCCGGATTCTTGAGCGGCGAAAGCCTAATCAATCTGTTCGGCTCGCTCCCGTTTCTCACAAAGCCTCTGGCCCAAGGTCTCTCGGTTATCGTGATCTTATGCGAGCTCACGATTCCGGCGTTGCTGATCTGGCGCCCGAGGATCGGGTTGGCCGTGCTGGTGACCATGCACCTGGCGTTCGCCATCGCCATGCCGGGCGTGGTGTCTTTTGGAATCTTGATGACCGCCCTGGGTGTCCTGTTCTTGCCTCTCGAGGTGGAACACGCGCTATCCTAGAGGGCATGCAGCCGCCGCCCGCGTTTCAGATCACCGATGATCCTATGGCCCCCAAGCGCAAGCCGCCGTGGGTGCTGTTCATCGCGCTTGGCGCCTGTGCATTCTGCTTCGTCCCCGGTGCCGCCATCATCTTCCCCGTCTTCGCCCAGGCGCGCGAAGCGGCGATCAAGACGCGGATCATCTCGAATGTCAAGCAAGCGGGCACAGCGCTCATGGTCTATGCGTCGAACTTCGACGATCGATATCCGCCCGCCGACCGTTGGGTCGATCTTTCGCAGAAGGAAAACGTTAACGAAATCGTGCTGCCCGACCAAACCGGAAAGGTGGCACCCGGCACCTTCTACCACGCAATGAACAGCGGTCTCTCCGGCCTTTCGCTCGCCAAACTAGAGGACGCCTCGCAAACGGTGGCGACCTTCTGGTCGACCAAACCGGATCGGAACGCGAACGACAAGGTCGAGTCCGTCCGCTGGTCCCGTCCTCGAAACGGCTTCACCGTCGTCAGCCTCGCCGACAGTTCGGCCCGCGCCTTGAAAGATGGGCAGGGTGCAGGTTCTCACGAGATCAACGGCTCGCTCAACCGGCCCCCGCCTCCGAAGCCGTAGTTAGGATTTGATGCCGTAGAACTCGCGCGCTTTGGCGAGAAGCTGACCTTCGCTCATGTGACTTTGATCGACGACGATCGCGCCGACGATCTTGTCCGACATATTCGGAGCGTGCTTCTTCACCCAGGTCACAAAGGTGTCCATGGCGCTGCTGGTTCCCGTACCGGAACCGAAAATCAGAATCTTGTCCGCGTCCGCCAGGCTTTTCGCGACTTCGGCATAGTAGGCGTCGTAGTTGGTTTGCTCAGATTGGCCAGGCTGTGGGTGGGCGCTTCGCACCCGGCTCTTCAATCCGTCGGAATCGTCGTGCTCGACTTGCTCCGGGACGGACCCTTTATCCGCCGTCCGGAAAATGCGAGCCTCCTCATGATCGATGACCATGAGTACATTCAATCCGGCGTCCCCGGCGTCGTGAGCTTCGGAAGCTTTCAAAAGCCGCCTGATCTGCGAGACTTCCTCTGTGGTTGCCGTCTCGGCATAGCTGGGGGCGTGGAAGACCACCGATTGACCACCCAACGTGACCTTGAGGTTCCCGTTATGCTCTTCCTCGACTCGGCCCAGCGTCTCGAATAGCGAGCGAACGTCTCGCCACTCCAGGTTGTGGGTCATCGGGTGCTGGAAAACTTGGTCGTATGTCCGCTGCGTTTTTGTATTCAAAGTAGTTGCCTTGGGGTATCTGCTTATACGCTTTTCGGGGAGCTCGCAGTGACGGTCACCAGTTCGGGTAACGTCGCGCGATGAGAGGGTTTCGTCATGGATTTACGCTGATCGAGTTGCTCGTGGTGATCGCCATCATTGCGATCTTGGCCGCGATCCTATTCCCCGTCTTCGCCCAGGCCAAGGCGGCGGCGAAAAAGACGGTCTGCCTTTCGAACCTGAAACAGGTTGGAACCGCGCAGATGCTGTACGTCATGGATTCCGACGGACGCTATCCGGCTTGGGCGGCGAACATTCCGCCGATTAACGGGGGCAATATCGGTTACATGCCGCCCGATCTGCAGCTCATGCCCTACGTCAAGAATCTGGACATCTGGCACTGCCCGAATGATTCCCAAGCCCGGGTCGCCGCCAATACGGTTCCGTGGTGGGATGGCGATTATCGAACCAAGAAGATGCCCCGGTCCTATGTCTATGTCGGCAACATCGTCACCCGCCAATCCAGCCCTCAGTTGGACACGAATACCGGCCTGACGCACTACATTGGCCCTGGCACGTGGGTCTATACCGGCCGTGGCGAGAGCGAAATCGAAGAATCCTCGAACATGATCGCCTGGGCCGAGCAGTGGGCGACGGGGCTACCTCACGAGTTCGTGGGCGGCATCTGGGGCAGCGGCTTCATCGACTGCGATATGTGGAAGCTCGCCGGCCGAAATGTGCCCAATCAGGGCGTCTCCGATCAATTGCCTCCCGCGTGCTCGAGCTTTAACAACCAGAAGCCGACCCCGGGCCACTCAAAGCTTGGAATCTACGTCTTCGCCGACGGCCACGCCGGCGCGAAAACCTGGTCCTTCGTGCGCAAGAACGACTTCTGGATGTTCAAAGCCCAAAAGCCGACTCTGCAGTTCACGCCTTAAGACCATGCGCAAGTCCGCCTTTCTCCTTGTTTGCCGTGGTCACGATCAAAAGTTCAATGGCTCAGGCCGAGGGTGGCCGTCGGCATAAAGTTGGCGACATGGTCATCATATACACACGGAACCTGCGCAAGCGACATTCCGCGGAATATCGAAGCGAGCGGCCATATGCTCATAGGCCGGTTCCTGATGCGAATCGCCAGACTTAACTTCTTCAATCTCTCGCTAACTCTCTCGCCTGTCTCCGCCGGGGTATAGCTCGCCCGAGTCCATGATGTGAAATTACCGAAACCAGTCCGTGCGGCAAACTAGCCCAATACAATTCGCAGAGTCGCCTTTCGGAATGTGAATTGACGAGATCACCAGAAGCCCCTAAAGTGAAGGGTGTTCCAAATGACTACTCAAAGACGTTACACTAAATCAGGGTTCTCGAGCTATGGGACCTTACCGCTACTTCGCGAGGATTCCCTTGGCTTCTAGGACTTTATGACAACCAGACAGCTTTCCCCCCGTGAAGAAGAGATCGTAGAACTTTGCGTGGAGGGACTTACGAACGATGCGATTGCGAATCGCCTCAATTTGAGCCTCGGAACCGTCAACACCTACTGGCTACGAATCAAGCTTAAGGTTGGCGGCTCGGGACGGACCGACACCGTGGTCCGGATCATCAAAGAAAAAGCCGAGAGGGCCCTTCGCGACTCCAACATGGAGCGGAATGAGCTGGCCGCGCTTATCGCCGAAAAGGAACGCTATTTTGTTGATCTTCGCGCTGCGTTAGCGCTCTTTCATCTCGCCATGGAGCAGATTAAATCGACGGTTTGGGCAACCGATCTGGATCTATGCATCCGGGTGGTCGCCAACGGAGATCTCCCTTCCACGCACTTCGGAGTGGTGTGGGACGTGGGAAAAACCGTCTACGAGATTTTCAAGACCGATGACGACGATCATCCCGGTGTCGCATGCCACTTGGCCGCGCTTCGGGGCGAGGAGTGCACGGTCCGCTTGGGCGACGACTTCGCAAAAATGAGTCTAAGGGTTTCACCCTTGGGTGATGAGTCCGGCGAAGTGCTGGGTTGCGTGGCGATCTTGAACACAGTTATCTAGTCAGATCGCCAGCGTCCATAAAGTAGTGGACACGAAATGGCGGACTTGTTCCCGCGAGGTGAATAGGGGCATGATCTTTTCGGGTAAACAGTGAACGCGACTTTGCTCCGCAGGATTCACTTCCTCGACAACACATGGATCTCTACACGCTGCTTCTAGAACACCAACCCGCTATTCTTGAAAAATGCCGCCTCAAGATAGCCGACGTGTTGGATCAATCATCGTCCAGCAGCACGTGGGATGTTGGTCTGCCGTTGCTGTATGCCGAGTTAGTCGAGGTGTTGCGCATCTCCTGCGAAAGCGACACACAGGAATCCAGGCAGCGATTCGTCTATGAGACCGTGCGGGCGAGCGCGAGCCGCGCGCATGCCCAGGACGCATTTAACCACGGGTTCACCGTTTCCCAGCTGGTCCATGGATACGGTTGCATATGCCAAGGAATCACAGAGTACGCCGCTGAGGTCAAGGCTCCTATCACGGCCGCCGAGTTTGGCCAACTCAATCTCTGCCTCGATGTCGCCATCGCTCAAGCGGTGACGGAATATGAGGCATTACGGTCAGAAAACGCGGGCCAAGAAACCTCGCTTCAACTGGGGTACCTCGTGCATGAGCTCCGAAACAGCTTGGCAAGCGCGATCATGGCCCACGAGTTGATCAAGGGCGGAAGCGTGGCCACGGCAGGGGCCACGAGTTCCATTCTTTCGAACTCACTCCAAGTCATGAAATATATCATTGATCGTGCGATGATGGAAATTCGCATCGGTGAAGAAGTTGAAGTCGAACAAGTCCGTATCCAGTTGGTGAATCTTCTGGGTGAAGTGGAAAGTTCCGCCCGGCCCGAAGCAATCGCCAAGTCCATTACCCTTAGCTTCCACACCGATCCCGACCTCGAAACGATCGGAGATCGACACCTCATAGCTTCTGCACTTGCGAATCTAGTTCAGAATGCCATCAAATTCTCAGAACCGAACACAGCAGTCTGGGTAAGGGCCCGTCTAGATGGCGACGAAGTTGTGATCGAAGTCGAGGACCGATGCGGAGGACTCCCGGACGGCAAAACGGCCGAACTATTCGTTCCTTATAAACAAGTTGGCGTCAACCGGGATGGTCTTGGGCTCGGACTCGCTATCGCCCAGCGCGCGATCCAGTTGAACGATGGGACTTTAACCGCGATGGACCTACCCGGCGTAGGCTGTGTCTTCTCGATTCGGCTCAAGAGTTCGAAAGGAACCCCGGTTGGTGCCGCCATCGGACCGGCGATGTCTGTCAAATCTCGTACACCTGTTATCCGACAGTGAAATTCCAGACTTTACAAGGATACTTCCGCGTGACAAAATTTAGTTTGCGCGACAACAGGTTTGGTCGGCTCCTACACTAAACGAGATCACACCCACCCAAAATCGCTTTGTATCCGACCGTGCCCACACTCCCCTGTGGGCCGGTCACCTACCCCGAAAGCTCGTCATGAACACGCCCGACTTGCGATCGGGGTTTCGGTTTCTCTCGTTTGCGCTTGCGAAGCCCTCTTCGAAGTGACCCATTCCAATGATGTCCTGGTTCCCCTGCGAATGATTGTGTCGCGGGGGAACCGTTGGGGAGGGGGAATGGCGCATAGAACCCAACCCCAAAGGAAATCTAAGCCGTGAATGATCGTGTCGCGCCCGAAGCCCAAAAGCTAAGGGAGTACCAGGATGCAACGTGCCTGGTAGCGCATGCCGACCAGCTCGATCTCCAACCCTCCCCCTCCCCAACGGTTCCCCCTCAAAGCACAGACATCTTTGAAGGGGAACCAGGACATGACTGTGAATGGACACCTGCGGAGAGAGCTAGGCAACCTACTGAGGATCAACAGTGTCCTGGTTCCCCTGCGAATGTTCTTGCGCGGGGAACCGTGGGGAGGGGGAATGCAATCGCAAAGCTAATCGGGCTTTTCAACGCCATTGATCACATCCTGATAGCTCTCTCCCGGCTTTAAGCCCAGGTCGTTGCGGATCTGATCATTCCTTGCCTTGAAATGAAGGCCAACCGCAGCCACGGCGGCGACGACGACCAGAATAAGAGTTATCAGCAACGGCCAGGGTGATTTCAGGAATCTGGGTGAGTTGCGCATTGCCAGCCTGTCAGTTATTCTACGGCAGGACGGCAAGAATCACGCTGGAAGCGCCTTCCAGCTCCTCAAGTTCCTCAACTAAAGCCTCAGACCCGGAGTCGGCGGAGCCCAGCTATGGGCTCCGCCGGTGTCTTGAGTCGCAATCTTAGCGTTGAGTAATTCAATGAACAAACTGTCATCCCTCGCCATGATTGCCCTCGGTCTCGGCCTCGGCGTCACGATCTTTACTCCCGCCGTCGCTCAACACGACATGAAGGACCACACACTTTCTAAACAGAGTGTGGGTTCACCGTCCAAGCAGATGCACGCTTCCATGGCAGGAATGAGCAAACGCATGAGCGCAATGAAAATGACCGGCAATACCGACACAGACTTCGCCATGATGATGGCCGAGCACCATCTAGGCGCGATCGAAATGGCGGCTATCGAAGTCAAGTTCGGCAAAAACAAAACGCTTGTTTCCATGGCCAAAAAGATGATCGCGGATCAAAAAGCTGAACGCGCGATCCTTCTCAAGCACGCTGGTAAGAAGCACTAGGAGCCACCGGTTCCGCACCATACCGCTACAGCCCCAAGACAGACGAGGCACGAAGCGGACTCTGCCCAAACGAGTGGCACTCGCGTGTAACCGCTGACCTGAAACCTACGGGACGGCCCAAACCGTTCGCCCTACGGTTAACGGTCCCCTTCGGGCGGCGACACGCAACCCCACATCTCGGGTCCCCCCGATTCATGAGCGTGTGAAGAGGAGCATAAAAGCTCTTCGCGAAAAAGACTCGAAAAGCCTAGGTTCAAATGAACTGGAGCCGATGATCCGACTTGAACGGACGACCTGCTGTTTACGAAACAGCTGCTCTACCACTGAGCTACATCGGCAGACTGCAAGATTGTACCAGAGCAGGTTTCAAAAGCTATCTCTCAGGTTCATTTGAACCAAGCCTGCCCCGCCCAAATCTATGGTTTTTCCTAGAGATAGGGGGCACATAGGGGGCCTGAGATAGGGGGCTTGAAGCCCCAGAATAG
>JBKJIP010000120.1:0-9166 GCA_046598515.1 Fimbriimonadaceae bacterium
CGGCGAGGAGAACCATCCGGCCGTGGATCCGGTGGCGAAGGAACGGTTTCAGGGCGAAAGAGCTCTTTTCGCGGAGATCAGCCCCAAACTGCCGGTCCTGGGGATCTGTTATGGTTGCCAGTTCATCAACGTTACTCAGGGCGGCTCGCTGGTTCAACACCTGCCGGATGTGGTCGGCCACGAGAACGACAAGCCCGGAACGGTCCAGACCTATGCCGTGGAATCCGATTCGAAGTTATCAGGCATGGTAGGTGGCGAGGCGTCTGGTCAAAGCTGGCATCACCAAGCAATCAAGAATGTCGGGCGAGATCTGCGCGTGACTGCTCGAAACGCAGACGGGACAATCGAGGCGGTCGAATCCGATTCGCGTCCCTGGCTGATCGGCATCCAGTGGCATCCAGAGCGAACGCCGTCGAGCGACGACAGTCGGGCTATCTTCTCTGCATTCCTAGCCGCAGCAAGGGCCTATCGGGAAGGCGCCAGCAAGGATCACGAGTTCTTTGACCAGATCGTGCGCGAAGGCATGGAGAAGAAGGTTGGTCCCACGGCAACGAAGGATGAACTCTTCGCGAAATGGAAAGAGAGTTACGGCTTCTCTGAGAAGTAAGGCTAGCGGCCAGCGGCCAGCTCCAATCCCCGGCGTCCCAGATCGACGAGCTCGATCTTTTGAAACACCGGGTGCCTGAATTCCGAATCTAGAGCTGCGAACGGGATGAAGGCGCACAAGTCCGTCGATCCGTCGACCTCGTTCCGCGGGTCGCCGGCCCAGTCCGAGACGGCGTAAATGAATCGGATTGCGTGCATGTCACGATCGTCAAAGTTAAACACTTGTGACTGAACTTCGACTAGGTAGCCGAGAGTTGCCGTCAATCCCGTCTCTTCCATCACCTCCCGGACCGCGCCTTCCTCCGGAGATTCGCCAAAGTCCAATCCGCCCCCCGGCAGCGTCCACTTTCCCGCCTCGCGCTCGGGCGGGCAAAGCCGACAAAGTAGCAGAGATTGACCCTTAGTGATCAGGGCGTAGGCAGCGGGACGGATGACTTGAGGTCGATTCAACATTTGATCCGTAATTTCATGGAGCGCGGGGGATGCATCGTGCCCCGCGGGGAGCTTGGTTCGAACCTGACAACTAGTCGAGGCGGCACAATACATCCGCCGCCCTCTTGGTACATGGGCTATGCCAGAGAACCCATCGGGTCCCACGGCTCCAATCCGACCGGCTCCCGGTCGAGTAACTTCAGGCACTCTTCCGGAAGATACTTGCGGTGGACGACGACCTCATAATTGAACTCATTGAACCAAGGATCCGACATCGCGTAGAAGCCCTTATCGCCACCCTTTTCGCCCCAAGAGTTCTCGACGCGCCACTTGCGAGGCTTGCCATCATCGTCCAGATCGACCCCGGTGAAGACCATCGCATGGGTCATGAGGGATTCGCCGTAATCCAGGCGCTCGGCCTTGGTCAGGCCCGAGTTTGAGCCATAAACGAGGTCGAAGCGGTAGAGCTCGTTGTCCATCCAGCCCGAATCGCGGTCGAGGTACTTGCCGACGTCGCAGCCGAACCACACCGGCTCGCCGTTCTGCATCTGCTTGATCGCCGCCTGTTTCATCACGTCGAGATTCACGTTGAGATACTTCACGATCTCGCCGCCAACGACGTTGCCGAGAAATTTGACGGTGTAAACCTCATCGAACTGCTTCGTAGCTTGGGGGCAGTGAATCAGACAGACCATGTCGCTCAGATCGACATCGATGTGCTTGCGATAGAACTCCAACGGCGTGACCATGCCATCGCGGTGAAAGTCCTTGTCCTTATCGCGCCACTGCCACTCGAATTCCGTGGGGGGCTCGCCCAGGTGGATGCAGAGCATCTTGTAAACCTGCTCCATCATCGCCGGCTTCATCTTGCGAAGCTGATCGACGGATTTACCCTTGCCGTAAGCAGCCCGGATTTGGGCCGCGAACTCGCGGAGCCGAAGCGTGATGTGCCAGTTCATCTGGCCCGTGCTGGAACTGCTTTCCGTCTCCGGCATTACAGATTTCGGCACCAATCCATGCTTCTTAACCAGATTGATGAACATGTGCCACTGGCCACCGTCCTGGATCGGATCGCGAAGAAGATGAGCGATAAGTCGGCCATCGGTTGGCTCGTCCAAAGTGCTGAGGATGGACTCCAGGAAGTAGTTCGCCTTCTCGAACTTGTCCCAGAACATCGTGTGGTTCTGCGACAGCTCAAAATCGTCGCCCAGCTTCATCTTGTTGATGGCGACCACGCGGAGAGTGTTGAGAGCAGCGAACATCCAGCACCGGCCGCTGCCGTTCTGCGAGGTGATCTTGTTCTCCGGTAGGTGCACGCTGAACGTCATATTGTTCCGCGTCAGCTTCGCCCGGTTTAGGGCAACTTTTGCGACCGGTGTCGTGCAAACGGCGTTCATCGCCGCGCGGTTCGCCGGATCGCCAGCAAAGGACTCTTGAAATTTGGCGATCTGGTCGAGCGTCATCTCGCCCATTTCGGACTGGAGGTTGCTAGGAACGGTGGCAGCCATGTTAACGCGCAGTTTAACCCAGACTCCGCCGTGTTAAGCATCCATCCTCCCCTAGGGGGGAGGACCTGTGACCGAAGGAACGGAGTTACAGCTTGGGTATCACCCCACCCCTGTTCGCTTGAGGCTCACACCCCTCCCCTCATGTCTGGTGGCAGGACATAGTATCCAGTCTCTGCCACGACATGGTATCCAGTTTTCTCTGCATTTCATCATAGATTTCTTGATATCCCTCCCCTTAAAATCAATGTTAGGAATTCAGGCGTTAGGCAGTGTAAATAGGGAGAACTGTGCATAAGAAACCACCCAGCCTGTTTCCCCTTCGTTCAGGACGACTCGTTCGCCAGCAAGCCCTTTGCTTATGTTGTGCCTGACCCCTTTGAAAGAGATGACGCCCTCGTCCTCGACTTTTCGAGTGACAGCACCTTCTGGAATCTGGTGAACCGGGTAGACGTCGGGTCTGCGTTTGGACCAAGGCTGGTACCGGGAACCGGGAACGTCCATGCTCAGAGCTTCGTGGGGGCGGACCCAGTTGTACTTGTCGACGAAGGCTCGACAGCCAGGACGCACAGCTTCCGCCGAGGCGTGAGCGACTCCGCCCGGGGTTTCTAGCTTCGCGGTCTCGTGAAACCGCTCGACCTTCCCTTGAGTCTGCGGATGAGCAGGTCTGCCGTGGATGGGATGGATCCCAAGGCGCATGAGCCAAGCTTCAAACCGGGTTGGGCCTTTGGCATGGGGTGAACCCCAGCAGTCACCGTTGTCGGTGAGAATCTCATCGGGCAGCCCATGTTCACCGAAGAGCTCCCAAAGCGCCGCCGTTACGCTGACGCCCGTTTTGTCGGGCACAGGAGCAAAGTGCAGGCAGAACCTGGAGTGGTCGTCCAGAACCGTCAGCAATGCGTAAGGAGCCCACTTCGGAAGCCCTTTGAAGTCCATCTGCAGCAAAGCGCCGCAACTCTCACGCTCGAATCGCTGCAGGTCGCCCACCGGTACACGGGGGGTTACCAGGCCGTGCCGCTTAAGAATCCGGTCGGCCGTGCGCACTGGCAGCTCGATGCCCGATTCGCGACGGAGCAAAGTCACCAGCTTCTTGGCACCCCAACTCATCTCTCGGAACTTGAGAGCCAAGAGAGCTTCCTCGACCTCACGCGGTGTCTTGCCATGAACCCAGTGAGGAGCACGGCTCAACTCCCGCATCCCGAGAAGCCCATCTTCGCCCCCCCGATTCACCCACATGCGACCCGTTTTCCGAGTCACACCGGCCAGACGGCATGCCGCACTTAGCGACATGCCGCGCTCAACATCCAAAACCAGCTTTCGCCGACTATCCATTTTGCTCGTCTCCGTAAAAGGCACCCGTTAAACCCCGCTTCAAGAGGTGGATACCATGTCGTGGCAGAGACTGGATACGATGTGGTGACATCGGACACTACAAAGGGGAGGGAGAGCTTTTCCTCCCCTCGCGGAGAGGGAAGTGACTACTTCCCGACCATCGGATGCGAGCCGGTGGAACCGACTTCATTTGGCCGACCCGAAGGAACGCTCGAAGGCGTGCCCGACCCGGACTGCGCCCCCGAAGAAGGCGTGTAGTTCGGATCCCCGTCGGGATTGTCGTACGATACATTCGGCGTGGAACCGCCCATGCCGATCTGCGTTCCGCCACCACCACCGCCGCCTGTCCCGCTGCTGATCGGGGGAGCGGACGGAGCGCCGCCCTCTTGACCCGTCTTAGCTCGCGAGAGGGCGTTGCGGTATGCCTCTTGACGCTCCTGCGTCCAGACCTGGCTTGCTTCCTGCTTTTGAACAGCCTGCACGGTGGGGGCGTCCTGCGGCGAGGATGCGGATTCGTTCGATCCGCACCCCGCCACAAATAGGAGAGGCATGGTGAGCAAGCAAAGCCGGCTTATCGGAACCATTGAACGCCGGCTCCTTCCGGATAGGCAACCCAATCCTTACATTTCCAGCCCGTACCGAGCGGGAAGCCGTCTCGGGGGAAGGGGTTGATGATGCCATCAGGATCGGCGCAGAAGCCGGCGATTCGGGCTTCGAGCGTTGTCGGAGTGGCGATGCGGTTCTCCCACATGTTGCAGGGGCCTACGCAGCCGCCCTTCATGTGAACTCGGCTGGCATGGCTGTCGGCGTAGACGGCCACGATCTGGTTGCCGAAGTAGAACTCGTTCTGGCTCTTATAAGCGTTGGCGTTGGGGTCCGAGAAGTAGCTGTCTTTGCTATCCCAGAACCAGGCCGAGCCACCCATCGTCATGCGCGGAGTGTCATAGCTGTTGGCAAAAGCGAACAGACCGGCCGGGTTGGCCATCTGCGAGGTTGATTTGCCGGTGTTGTATCGGCGGAATCCGCGGGAGCCGCAGCCGACGACGGGGCCGCCATCCGCACATCGCTCTTCATTGACCATCGCCTCGGCCGAGCGAATCTCCCAGCCCCAGTTGTAGCCGAAGCTCTGCTTGCCTCGATAAAACCCGCCCGCGTTCAAGCCGATGGGATCGTCCTTGTCCGGACGATAACCGACCCAAATCTGAAGGTTCTTCGAATAGGGATACATGACGACGACGGGATCGCCGCCGCCGTTCTCGGACGTACCGCCGTCGTAAACCGACGGGAAGAGATCGTCGTGATCTGTTGCGTAAAGGTTCGATGCCGTGCCGATCTGCTTGGCATTGCTGAGACAAGCCGTCTTCTTGGCCGCCGCCTTGGCCTGGGCGAATACGGGGAAGAGGATAGCCGCGAGGATCGCGATGATCGCGATAACCACGAGAAGTTCTATGAGTGTAAATGCATTCCGTTTCATATGACGCCGACCTCCGTCGGAGCCATGAGGTTATGGGAGCAAGGTTATGGGAGCGTTACTAACCTTGTTAGGATTCTGTGTATCGCGTTTTGAGAGCGTTAAGGATGGCGAGAGCGGCCCTGAGGGCGCGGGTTGCATCGTCCCCGCCTTTGGTCTCGAGCTTCGCTATGCCGGCCGAATTGAGACCGGCGCGTGGAGCACTTCGGATCCGGCGATGCGGTAGGGTTCCGACGCTGATCCATTGGTCGGCTTCGCGGCCCTACAGGCCGCATGATCGTGCGTTGCCCGATCCCAGGGCGTTGCCCTGGGCTGCTCACGCTCGGCCCTTCAGGCCAGTGGGACTCGAAGTCAGGGACACTTTGTACGAGCAATTGACGGGACTCCGACTCGCTTCAATTCAGCGTTTCGGCCAGCCCAGAATCAGGTTAGCCATGCCGAGAAAGTATTCGGTCACATCCCAACGAATCGGCGTTGTTCCATCGTCAATGCACTCGATAGGCGGTAACGATTCGGGGGAAACTTGGTGTTTGCGAATGACGCGCTCGGCACCTTCGATTTTCGGCCTGAAGGGCCTTGCGTGAGCAGCCCAGGGCAACGCCCTGGGAAATGTCGCCTACCAGCCAGGCGGCCTGTAGGGCCGCGACCCCGACCAGCCTGGACTCTTGGCTACATCTGCGAGGGGAGGAGAAGATGACGCCTGATCCGGTCGCGGCAGGTCTTGGAACAGGCTTCGTCCCAATCCGCCTCACACCTTGGGCAGACCGTGCTCGGTCCCTTGCACCAGCGGCATACCGAACGCGGTTCTTCCGGTGCCCCGCAGCCGGGGCAGAGGCCGTAGCGCTCGGTTGGCATTAGTCGCCCATCAACGGCGACGCGATCATCGAAAACGAAGCATTCGCCTTCGAAGAGACCGTCCGGATACTCGGCCAGGTAGCCGAGGATTCCGTCGCGGAGCTGATAGACCTTCTCCAGCCCCCGTGCCCGCAGATCGAGCATCACTTTCTCGCACCGGATGCCACCCGTACAATAGATCAGCACGGGCTGATCCTTAGGGAGATCGGCGTTATCGGCGAACTCACCCCACTCAGAAAACGTGGTGATACCGGGATCGATGGCCCCTTTGAAGACGCCGATCTTCGTCTCGTACCAGTTCCTCGTGTCGATGACGATCGGGGGATTCTCGGCGGACAGCATCTCATGCCACTCCCGGGCGGAGAGATGATAGTTTTCGTCTTCCTCGGGGAAGATGTCCGGCCGCTTCATACCCACGATCTCAGGCTTGATCACGACTCGCGCCGTCTTGAACGGCGCTTCTTCGCTTGTGGAGTCCTTGTAGTGAAGGTCCTCGCCGACGATCTTCTTGAATAGCTGAATCTGCTCCAGAGTGCCGGCCACGGTGCCGTTGATGCCCTCCGGGGCGAGAAGGATCAGGCCGAGCATGCCTTCCAAGCCTGCTTCCAATTGCGCCTTCCGCGCCGCGATCTCGGCGGAGGTCTGGGAAGTGAACTGATAGAAGCTGGTGATATGCCAAGGCACGCAAGAAGGGTACCAGCGGTACGTCGAAGGCCACTTCCGCCCAGTTAGCCTCTGCCATTCAATGACAAGAAAAAATACTTGCTTTCGAGGAACTAAACAGCTTGTGTTCGTTGTCCTACGAAAACATGCCGTGTGATAGCGAAACCTACAGCTACCAATCTCTTCCGGTGCCGATAGCTGAAGTGAAGCCGGGCTCATACCTGGACACCCCATTTGGACCGTGGCTGATCGTCTCAAACGCGCCGGAAATCGTTCCCCTCGGCGCTACCGATCCAATCACTCTTTACAAGGCTCCGATCCCAGTTCCGGCAGGCTCAATCCCCTTCCGAGTTTTCGTTTGGCACATTCACACGAGCAGTAGAGACTTCGAAGTTGGTTTTCAACTGAGCTTTGAGTACAGCGTTATTACGGCAAAAGCCAAGATTTCAAACCTCCGTTTGGTCACGAGAATCGAGACGCCAAATGACGGTTACGTCGCCGCTGGTCAGTGTTTGGCCGATGCCCAGCTTAACGGCACTCTCGATCCCGTAACACCCTCAGAAATCGGAATCGACGGACCTGATACGCTCATCTGGACCAGCGGCCAGACTTCGCATGTCCTTATCGGGGCGGTTATCGAGTTCGATGTGGTCACGGAGGACGCCGGGAATCTACTGTTTCGCAGTTTTGCAACCCGTTCCTCGGATCGTGGAACCTATGCGCAGGTTCCGATTGCCGTTACACAGCACGTACGCGGCTGGTGGCCTCGGAGCACAATGCTCCTGACTGCAAATGTTTCTCCTATCGACCTGAAGGACTCGTACGGCCCCAACGAGGGAGTCTGGCAAACTGGGGTAATCGAGCAGTCGGTGGCCCCTGAACTAAGCACGCTTGAAGGCTTTGGTGCCTTGTCGGGCTTTGGTCATCTTTACGATACTCCGAACAAAGGCTGCTACGGAGTGAATCTCACGTACCGCCACGAGATAAATTCTATTCAGACATCCTTTGGAGCCAATGCATGGTTCAGCCTCAAGTCGCGTAACATCGATCCGCATCGCTTTTGGGGCGCTGCCCGAAATGTGAATGTTACGTCGAATCCTACCCAGATTTCGAATCGCAAAGTTCCCAAGCTGCCTTTGGCTTATCCTGAGGACCCGCCAACTCTCGTAAACAACGGCATTGACCTTTGCCAAGGCTCAATTCCAAACTCGGTTTTTGTCCCAAAGGACATTGACCTAATAATCGACGTTTCTATTGCTGTGGGAGGCGGAGCGGGCACCCCCGTCGCAATCGTAGTATACGGGATCAATCCGGTGATACCATGACGCTAAGGTTAAACCTATTTGTAATCTTTTCGACTGTGTTCTTTTCAAATGTCGCTCACTCGCAAGCTGGCCCCATAAATGACCCTGTGCTTAAACAGAGAGCGGATCTAACACGCGCTATTTTGGACGACAACATAACCCTCGCCGTGAATCTTCTCGCGAAAACAAGGTACGATTTGGTTGAGCATAGCTATCTAGCAAGAGCTCAATCTGTCACTATGGCTCGCTTGTTAGTCAAGAATGGGGCGCGTCCTAATCAAGCATCAAAGTTAAATGGCCAGACCCCGTTAGAATTTGCAGTGTCATCGGCCGTGCAGTCCGATGCACCACGAGGTTCCGCAACCATTTCCGCGATCTTGGCAGTTGGCGGCGATGTCAAAATTCCTCGACCTGATTACCGCCCATCCCTCATGGAGATCGTTATTGACGGACAACGACACAAGAAGCGGCCCGATATCTTGGAGCTTCTACTTAAGGCAGGACTGGATCCAAACAAGCGGTACGGCGTCCATCGCCCCGCCGAACAACGTAAGTTTCCAATCGCCGGAGTCGCATTCAATGGCCGACTTGACCTCATGCAAGTCTTGCTGAAGCATGGCGCTCGCATGAGTGTGACTACCTTCGAAGGAAATACTCTCCTTCATGTTGCGAGCCTGGAGAATAAGCCTGGGAATCGGGAGGTTGTGGCCTTCCTCTTGAAGAAAGGAATGAACCGCGAGGCAAAGAACAAGGCCGGGGAGCGGGCCATCGATATCGCGAAGCGAAAGAAGTACAAGGAAATGGTCGCGCTTCTCTCGCGCTAGCCGGGTTCGACCGGGACGGTCGAACTACGCGTGACCGGGACGGTCATGATACGCGGGAGGCGGCTCATGGCCCATAATTGACTAAGTTTTGGCATACGGAGACGCAGACAGATGAAGGTTTCAATTATTGGTGGCGGCGGCCGAGTTGGTTCGGACGCCGCTTTTGCTTTGCAG
>JBKJIP010000297.1:0-4703 GCA_046598515.1 Fimbriimonadaceae bacterium
CGGGGCATGGATTCAAGTTCGGCCCGTGGGTGGGCCGCCGGATGGCAAACTTCGCAGAGGGTGTCGAGCATCCGCGGGATTTCCCGCGATTCGCATTCATTTAGAGTGCGCCGCTCCAGCGGCGCTTTCCTGCGGAGCGCGCTCCGCCGCGGCAGTTGTGGAGTCGCTAAGAGCGTAGCAGCGCCGCTTACGGCGCAGAAAAGCGGTGCCGGAGCCCCGCACTCTAGATGAGGACGACGCTCTCCTGCTCGTTTGGGTCGGTCCTCGCGATGATCGCCACCGCTCGGGCATCGGTCGGATTGTAGGGCTGGTGCGGAACTCCGGCCGGGATGTAGATGTAATCGCCCGCCTCGACCCGGTCGCAGAACTCCAGATTGGGGCCGTGCAGGAACTCCGAAACTCCCTCCAGCATATAGATCGTCGTCTCGTGCGCCTCGTGATAGTGGGCCTGAGCCCTCGCCCCGGGCGGCATTTCCAGAAGATGCATACAGATCCCCTTCGATCCCGCCGACTCTGCAGAGACGCCGGAAAAGTAGTCGAGACCCTGCTTGCCTCGAAAAGTCTCCGAATGTCGGATCACCCTGCATTCGTTCATGTCGATCTATTCAAGCGGGCCAGCGCGCAGTAAACTGTTGACATGCCTCTCTCTCGAGATCAGCTCGCCCAGCGCGCGGCGCAGGAGCTTAGCGACGGATTCTATGTCAACCTCGGCATCGGTATTCCGACGCTTGTGGCCAACTACATTCCGGACGGCATGGAGGTCACCCTGCAGAGCGAGAACGGCATGCTTGGGCTTGGCCCGTTCCCCTTCGAAGGGGAAGAGGATCCCGACCTCATCAACGCCGGCAAGCAGACCGTCACGGGGACCCCGGGCACTTCCTATTTCTCTAGTGCTGACTCATTCGCGATGATACGTGGCGGCCACATCGATCTCTCCATCCTCGGGGCCATGGAAATCTCCGCTACGGGCGATCTGGCGAACTGGATGATCCCCGGAAAAATGGTGAAGGGAATGGGCGGGGCCATGGACCTCGTCGCTGGCGTCAAGCGCGTAGTCGTCGTGATGGAGCACACGAACAAGGCGGGAGAATCGAAGATTCTGCCGGATTGCACCTTGCCGCTGACCGGCAAGCAGTGCGTCGACCTCGTGATCACCGATCTATGCGTCTTTGAGATCGCACGTGGAAAGGGCATGACTCTCATCGAACTCGCCCCCGGCGTTACCGCCGAGGAAGTGAAATCGAAGACGGCCGCGGCGTATGAGGTTTCTCCTGGCTTGAAGGAAATGGCCCTGGCCTAGTCTTTCTTCTTCGGCTTCCAAATTTGATCGGCGATGCGGCCCAAAAGAAGGCCAGACGGAATGCCAAACGGAAGAGCGATGCACAAGGGCGGGCTTCCGGACTCTTGGTAGAACGTGGGGATGAACAACTTGAAAAACAGGAGTATCGCGCCGACGGCGACGAACATTCCGGCCAAGCCAAACCATCCGAATCTCACGCCTGCATTGTAACGCACACGCAAACAGGACCAGATCCGAAGATCTGGTCCTGTTCTCTCCCCCTGAATCCCGCCGTCAAGAAGCTGGCGGTAGCCAGAGACTACCAGGTGCTGTAAGCGGTTCCGTCCGAGCCGTTGCCCGTCGCCGACGAAGTGATCTTGCCAACATTCGGAGCGGTCTTCGTGTAAGTTAGGGCCGCGCCACCAACAGGGTCATTGTTGACCTTGTTCACATATGGGCCTTTCCAGTCCGAAGCCGTGATAGACTTGGCGGCGCCGGCGGCATCGAGGCCCGACGCGGGAGCCGCGGTGGCCTCCAGATCGGCTAGATTGGCCGGGAACGCGCCGGTGTCGCTCTTAAAGAGCTCGACTCCATTGCGGAGAAGACTCAGCTCGGCGCGAAGAGCAGATTCCTTGCTGCGCTGGCTTGAGTTTGAAAACTTGGGGATCGCAATCGCGGCCAAGACCGCGATGATGATGATCACGATGAGTAGTTCGACAAGCGTGAATGCTTTGTGTCGTCCGGTGTGCTTCTTGAACATGTGTGAGTAGACCTCGCAATATTTTTATCGGCAAATAAAATCGTTTACTTTATGTTTTCGACAATCGAATACATCGGAATGATGATCGAGAGGGTAATGACGCCAACGATGGAACCCATGACTACGATCATGACGGGCTCGACGATCGAGATCAGCGCTTTTAGTCGGCCGTCCACGTCCGTCTCCATGTTGCTCGCCGTCGTCGACATTAGCATGCCCAATCGGCCCGTTCTCTCTCCCACACTGACCATTTGAATCAGAGTCTGGGGAAAGGCGCGGGTTTCTCGCATGGATTCCGAGAGAGAAATTCCATGTTCGACTCCGCTGCGAGCTTTCATCAAAGCCTCCGTAATGACGGGGTTGCCGGCTACCTTCGCGCCATGCTCCAATGCGGCCATCAAAGGTACGTTACTACCCAACAGCGTGGCAATGGACTGACAGGCGCGGGACAGTGCCAATCGACGAATCAGCTCACCCAAAACTGGCACTTTTAGCAGGAAGCCAGATATGAATCGATTCGCGGTGGGCATCGACCAAATCACCTTTGAGAGCACGATGAGACCAACAATTCCTCCGATCCACAGAATCGGGTTGCCTTTGGCCGACTCGCCAAGAGCGAGGAGAAACTTCGTGATCGCCGGAAGCTCAACCTTCATGCTCTTGAAGATGTTCGCAAAGCGCGGCAGAACAAACGTGATCATGACGGCGAGAGTGCCGAATGCGATCACAGTGAGCACGATGGGATAAAGCATCGCGTTCATAACCTTCTTCTTAAGGTCAGCCGCACGCTGCACATAAACCGCCGCCGAGGCGAGAGCCTTGTCCAATCGCCCGCCTTCTTCGGCAACCTTTACCATATCGCTAACGATGGAAGGGAAAATCAGAGAGTTCCGCATTGCGGCCGACAGCGACTTACCACCGACAACTTCAGTTCGCAGGTCACGCAGGCCGCTGGCGATCGCCGGAGTTCTCGCCGTCAGCGTGACGGCTTCGAGAGCCTCGACGAAGGGCACGCCGGTCTCGGCCATGACGGCAAGGTCTCCAAGAATGGCGGCAAGGTCGTTGTCGTTGAGTTTCTTGCGGCCAAAGCTGAAGCCGCCTGATGCCGAGGAGCCAGACGACGATGAAGATGACTCGGAGGACCCGCGTTTGCGGTGTCCGGCGGGCATGATGGCGATGATGGTCAACGCTTGAGCCGTGATCCGGCGCTCGACCTCTTCAACCGTAGCCGCGGACATCTCGCCCTCGACCTTCTGACCCCCGAGGTCATAGCCCTTGTATTTGAAAACGGGCATTTACTTGCCCTCCGTGGTCACGCGAATGACCTCTTCAACAGTGGTTAGTCCGGTCAAGACTTTTGAACAAGCGTCGGCCCGTAGAGTCTGCATTCCGCGCTCGGAGGCGAACTGATGAATCTCAGGCGCGTGCGTTTGGTGGAGGATCATCTTGCGGATCTCCCGATCAATGACGAGAACCTCGAAGATCGCATGTCGGCCTCGATAGCCTGTCTTGGCGCAAAACTCGCAACCCCGCCCTCGCTTGTATTCGCGGTCGTGCGGAAGACCCAACTGATCCAGTGCCTCGATCTCGGGCAGGTAAGTCTCAATACACTTCGTGCATGTCACGCGAACAAGGCGCTGGGCGACCGAACAGGTCAAACTTGAGCCCAAAAGGAACGGCTCAATACCCATATCGATGAGGCGAGTCACCGAACTGGCCGAGTCGTTGGCATGCAAGCTCGTGAGAACGAGGTGACCGGTTAGAGCGGCTTCTACCGCGATCGTCGCCGTCTCGTTATCCCGGATTTCACCGATGAGAATCACGTCGGGGTCTTGTCGCAGAATCGAACGCAATCCAGATGCGAAAGTGACGCCCGCCTTCGGATTAACGTTGCCCTGGACGATTCCATCGAACTGGTACTCGACCGGATCTTCGATCGTAATAATGTTCCGGTACACCGCGTTCAGGTGATGGATCGCGGAGTAAAGCGTCGTCGTCTTGCCCGAGCCCGTAGGTCCGGTAACCAGGATCAAGCCCTGAGGCTCCTCGATGCGGCCGCGTAGGCCTTCCATTGCCTTCTGCTCCATGCCCAGTTTGGTCAGGTCGATCATGGCCGAACTCTTATCGAGAATTCGGATGACCACATTCTCACCGTAGACACTCGGGAACGTGGAGACACGAAAATCGTAACTGTTGCCGTTAGCAATCAAGGTGCAGCGGCCGTCTTGAGGAGCACGGCGTTCGGCAATGTCGAGGCTTGCCATGATCTTGATCCGAGAGATCATCGCGTGCTGAAGATCCTTCGGCACGGTCATGACTTCTTGGAGCAGACCGTCGATCCGGAAGCGGATGCGAACTCGACGCAATTGAGGCTCGATGTGGATGTCGCTCGCCCGCATCCCGATGGCACGGGTTAAAAGCGCATTGGCAAGCCGAATGACCGGCGCGCCCTCGACGACTTCTTTGAGTTCGACGACGTTGACGGGTTCATCTTCCTCGTCATCGCCGCTCTGAATCTTTACGCCTTCGAGGTCCACACCCCGAACAGCCTCGCCCACGATCTCACCAAGGTCGTCATAAACGCCAAACGTTCGGAAGATCGCATCGCGAACATCCTCTTCGGTAGCGAGCAGGGGATCGATGTCGAGGCCGGTGGCTTCAGCC
>JBKJIP010000382.1:0-8292 GCA_046598515.1 Fimbriimonadaceae bacterium
TTCATTGTCTGGAAGGGTCTGCGAATGTCCAATCCCGTCGGACTCATTAGGATTCGGCTTGATCTGAGCTCCTTGCACAGGATGATGAAGACGAGCAATACAGGCATCCCGACGAGAGAAACAGTCCATCCCATCGGACGGGAAAGTGCCCCCAAAATGAAAATGTAAGCTAGATAGAGGGTGAACCCGTAAGTTAAACTACGAAAAGTGCGGGCTTCGAAGGATCGAGATAAAGCAATCGCCTGACCAAGTGCGGCTCGGTTGGCAAGATCGCAAGCATCACGTAGGTCAAGTCTGAGATCCTTGGCGTCCGGGAATGAACGCAGGTTGATGGAGAATCTCGAACCGGGTGCGATCAAGCAACCAGCTCCGCGAACCTCAAAGAACATTGCCCCGGCGTTCTCCGAAATGATTTCCTCTCTCCCCGGGGCGTTGAGAGTGATTTGGCCACGATCTATTGATACCGTCGTGATGCCACGCCAGGAGTGCTGGCAAATGAAGACCCACATGGCGGCAAACAGCGGCCCGAAGACCAGCCCTAAAACAAAGTCATCCGTGGACACCAGGCAAGCAGCAGCTCCCGTCATCGAGCCTGAGAAGAGAAAAAGGGCGATTTCATCTAGTCGCTTCAACCACGAGGCCCGATATATCTTCAAGAGCGTTCCAAATAGCGTACGCCCTAAGCTGAATCCCGGTTGCGGAAGACTGCCACGCAGCCAGGAAAATCAAACCTGGTCGATTTACCTGTTCAATCCCCACCCCCGGTGCGGAATCGGAACTACGGATGTTAGCATCGGGCCGGCGCACCATGGAGGGGTCGGAACCCGGAATCATGGAGGAAAGCACCAAATGTCTTTTCGTATAAACACGAATGTGGCCGCAATGGGCGCCCTGCGGAACGTTGGCTTAACGAGCGCAGAGCTCAATAAGTCAATTCAGCGACTGTCTACGGGCCTACGAATCAATTCAGGAGCGGATGATCCCGCGGGACTCATCGTCTCCGAGAACTTCCGAACCCAGATCGCGAGCTTGGGACAAGCGATCAAGAACAACCAAGACGCCATCAACTACTCGAAGACCGCCGAAGGCGCGCTCGACGAGGTCAACCGCCTTTTGCGCGAAGCCCGCACGCTCGCGGTCCAATCGGCGAACTCGGCCGTGGTCGATCCCGACCAGTTGCAGGCAAACCAGAACCAACTCAATGCGATCGCTCAGTCAATCACGCGCATTGCCCAGAACACCGAATTCGGAAAGCGCAAGCTACTCGACGGCAGCGCGGGAATCAACGCCGGCGTCGTCGGCGCGAATGCATCGCGCATCACCCTTTCCGGTCAATGGAATGGCGACTCGCTGACAGAAGCGTCCGCGATCACCGCTCAAGTGACCACCGCCGCCGATAAGGCGACGCTAACGGGTCACGTTTATGCCACCGGAGCGACCACGCTCGCGGCGGGCGTGGTGACCGTGAACGGTTTGACCTTCAACGTGACCACGTCCGACACCGTCGACTCCCTTGTCGCTCGCATCAACGCGTCGACCGGTCAGACGGGCGTCGCCGCCAGCTACACGACGGGCGGCGCGATCACGCTCAACCAAACCAAGTACGGTGCGGCCAATAAAATCGAAGTCACCGACTCGGCCGGCATTCTGCTAGCCGCGGCCGGTTCCGCATCCGATGCGGGCACGAACGCCGTAGCCGACGTTACGATCGATACCAATGGCGCGACCGCCGGTGGTTTGGTCACCGTCACCATGACGGGCGGCCGCAACGGGCTCGACGCGCTGACGCTCTCCGATAGCGATGGAAACCAAGTCCAACTGACGGAGACGGGTAACGCCGCCGCCGGCTCGAACACGATCGGTCAGCTCTTCATCGGCGCCGCTCAATTCCAAGTTGGAGCGAACCAGGGGCAGACGGTTAGTCTCTCGCTGGGCAACTACGCCGCCGATAACCTCGGCACCGGCGCAGTTGTTGGCAAGAGCGTTGCGAACCTCGACTTGACCACGACGGCGGGCGCGAATGAAGCGATGTCCGTCATCGATGCCGCTGTCGCGCAGGTCTCCGGACTTCGCGGCCGGATCGGCAACTTCCAGCGGAACGTTCTCGAAACGAATATTCGAACGCTAGGTGTGGCTCAGGAGAACCTGACGGCCACCGAATCGGACATTCGCGACGTGGACTTCGCAGCGGAAATGACGAACTTCACCAAGCTCCAGATTCTCCAGCAGTCCGGCCTCGCCGTTCTCGCCCAGGCGAACGCGGCGCCGCAGTCAGTCCTTTCCCTGCTCGGTCGCTAACACAAAAATCCCGCCGACGCCCTGGCCGTCTCTCCCTCGCGGAGAGGCGGCCCGTCGGCGTTTAGCTATTCAGAAGGCTCGCTCTTCCGAGCTTTCTTTTCCATAAGCTTTACTCGCCGTTCGGCGATCTCGCGGATGGAAAGGGGAGCTAGATCGGGTCTTTTCGGGAAGCGAGATCGCTTGGCATCCTCGCCGTACAACTTTTTCTTCATCGGGCGAACGCCGAAGCGAAGCTCTTTGAAAAGGTAGGGGTCGCCGGAGATGTCGCTGAGCTTGGCGAGTATGGTCGGGGCCAGCATGCGAAGCTCCTGCGCCCAGGCGCTGCCCTCGACGGCCACAAAGAGAATGCCCTTGTCGTACTTGTCGGGAACGCTCTTTGTGCTTAAGAGTGAGCCCACAGCTTCAGGCCAAGCACGAAGCGCCTTCTGCGCCCGCGCCGCGCGCAGAACCTCCTTCCGCCCGATGGCATCGGGCAAGATCGAGAAGAGCCGCTTCATTCATTGAGTTTAGACGGGTTTCAGGGGGAATAGGGCGAATCGGTCATATGAGTCCCATGAGTCTTATTCGTCCTATTCCCCCTGGCTGACCAGCCCTAGACTCAACCCCACGCTTTCGGGTATCCTCTACCCCACATCTCAGTAGGGACCAGGTTATGAAACGCACTTACCAGCCGAATCGACGGAAGCAGCAAAAGACCCACGGTTTTCGGGTTCGCATGAAAACCACCGATGGACAGAACGTTCTCAAACGACGACGGGCACGTGGCCGCACTCGGCTTGCCCACTAAGAGAAACAACGGTCCGACCCGAGCCCAGTTTCAACGCATTTACACCGAGGGCAAACGCATTTCCGGCCGATTCTGCCGGGTGTTCGTTCTCGAAGGCACGGGCAAAGTCGGTTGGGCCACCGCGAAGGCGATCGGCGGGAAACCGCAGCGCAATCGCGAAAAAAGACGATTTCGAGAAGCCCTACTTAGTCGAACCTCCCGCATCCCCGAATATCTCGACTGCGTAGTAGTGATCGCCGCAAGCGCCGCCCAGGTTCCATTCACGGAACTACAGGCCGACGCCGAAGCGATCTTGGCGGAAATAACAAAGCGATGGGCCGCAGATTCGGGGTCTTCCTCATAAGGCTTTACCAGCGAGGAACAAAATGGATGCCTCCGACTTGTCGGTACACGCCGAGTTGTTCTCAATACACATTGGAGGCAATCGAGAAGTACGGATTCTTTAAGGGCAGTTGGATGGGCATGAAGCGAATTGCGCGATGCCACCCCTTCCACCCTGGCGGTCATGATCCCGTTCCCTAGCCTCTCAACAGCATTCTCATATGGCGAAACCTCAACAGAAACCAAATTTCCTAACGCTCGTCCTCTGGATGGCCGTCTTCATGTTGGGCTACAACCTGCTGTTCAACCGGCCCCAGGGTCCCCAAATCCCTTCCGGTGAACTGCTCGAGCAGCTCAAAGTAGAAGACTTCAAGGTTCAAGACGTCACCGCGAACGGCACCTTCATGAAGCTCGAAGGTGCCCTGAACACCGAGTTCAACGCCGCCAAGCAAGCGATCCAGGACGACGTCAAGATCCCTGCTGAAGCAAAAGAAACGCAAATCAAGGCCAAGGAAGCGGAAAAGAACCTGAAGCTGATGGAAGCACGCATGCTTCTTTCGGATGCTCAGTACAAGGCCGCGATCAATCAGAAGGACCTGAACCGCGTCATCCTCGCCTTCGATGCCCTCCAGAACCTGGAGCGGGCGCACGGTCAAGAACCGATTTGGACCCAGAAGTTCCGCGTCGCTTATCACGACAAATTTACGAAGGACGGTCGTGACAAGGTCGCCTTTACTGACGCCAAAGGCAACAAGTTCGTAGAGATCACTCCCGCGCAACTAAAACATGCGGCTCGAGATACGGCCAGCGACCTCGGTAAGAACACGCCCGTGTGGGGTTTCTTCCCGGGCTACGAGCTTATCGACTTTATCGTCGGAATCACGGGACGGGTGTCTGGGTTTAGCTATGCCCTTGCCTGTTTCCTGCTCGCCCTTTTTGTGCGGGCCGTCGTTTTCCCGCTCTCCAAAAAGCAGATGATCATTGGCCGACGGATGTCCCAGTTGACACCGCTGGCGCAGGAGATCAAAGACCAGTACAAGACGAAGGACGGCAAGCCGATCCCGATGGAGAAGCAGCAGGAAATGAACCAGCGGGTGATGGGGCTCTACCAAGAGTACGGCCTAAACCCGTTCGCCGGCTGTATGCCCGCGCTCCTGCAGATGCCACTCTTCTTCCTGATCTACCAATCGATGCTCCACTATCGATTCCAGTTCGAGAAGGGCACGTTCCTCTGGATCACCGAATCGGTCGGAAAGGCTACTCACGGGTTCCTCGGCGCGAACCTCGGGCAGAAGGATTACATCCTCATCGTCGTGTACGGCATTTCGATGCTGGTCACGACCTGGCTCCAGCCGGTCTCCGATCCGACGAACGCCAAGCAGCAGCGGGTGATGGGCATGTCCATGGCCCTCCTCTTCTCGGTCATGATGTTCTTCTGGCCGGTACCCTCCGCGTTCGTTCTCTACTGGGTCTTTACCAACGTTCTCGCCACCGCCCAGTCGCTATGGATCTACAAGATGCCCATGGCGCCGCTGGAGAAGGTGAATACGCCGGCCGGAGGCCGAGTCCCATCGTTTCTCGAGAAGCTGCAGCAGCAGCATGCTCAACAGCCGCAGCCGCCGTCCAAGTCGAACGGCAAAGTTGCGCCCACTCAAGATGTCAAAACGGGCGTCCCGCAACAACATAAGCCCAAGAAAAAGAAGAAGTAACCGCTAAGGGAAGGAATCAATATGCAATCGATCGAAATCACCGCCAGAAATGTCGAAGAAGCCAAGAAGCAGGCCGCCACTCAATTGGGTGTCGATGCTTCCAGCCTGGAAGTTACGGTCTTGGAAGAGACCAAGGGCCTCTTCGGGAAGTCCAATGTGCGCGTTCGCGCCGAAGTGAAATCCGCGGCTCCCGCCAAGGCCGAAAAGCCTTCGCGCGCCAAGGCTGAAAAGGCTCCAAAGGCTGAGAAGCCCGCTCCGGTCGAAGAGGCCCCGGTAGCCGAAGCTCCGGCCGCTCCCGCCGAGAAGCCCGAGCGCACGCCCCGATCCCGTCCCTCCGGTCGTGGTAAGAAGGAAGAAGCCGCTCCCGCCGCCGCCGCATCAGAGACGAGCGATGCCGGTCCCGTTCAGTCCGAGGCTACCGAAGAAGATGCCGAGCGCATGCTCGACATCCTACAGCGCCTCGCCGATTCGACGGGTCTCACCTTGACCGTCGAGGGTGGCGCAACGAATGGTCGCTACGTGAGCCTCAGCATTGGCGGCGACGATGCCGGTTACATGGTGGGCAAGAACGGTGAGGTCATCAACTCTCTCCAGTATCTGCTCAACATCATTTACAACCAGCAGGTCGGCAACGGCGTCCGCGCAACCCTCGATGGCAACGACTATCGGGCCAAGCGCGAAGAGCAACTGACGATCCTGGCCAACCGCATCGCATCTCAGGTCGAGAAGCGCGGCGAGGAAGCCGTTCTCGATGCCCTGCCCGCCTTCGAGCGACGCATCATCCACAAGGCCCTCGGCGAGCACAATTCGGTTATGACGTACAGCGAAGGCGAAGAGCCCAATCGCCGCGTCGTTATCGCTCCTCGCGACTAAGATTCCTCTTGAATACGGGGGCGTGACTCTTGAGTCACGCCCCCGTTTCTATTTTAAGATCCGGCCTTTCGGCGAGTCGCCGCCCAGTTTCCACCCAGCGCCGCGATGATCAGCAGAGCCCCGATCGCGGTTAGCTGATACTCTGCCTTTACGTTCGCCACCCCCATCGCCGTCTTCATGACCATGATCAGAAAGAGGGAGAGCGTCGTGCCCGCCATGGAGCCCTGACCACCGCTGATAGCGGCCCCGCCGACGACGGCGACAGTGATAGCTTCGAGTTCTAAACCAGGCAGCAGATTCGCGCGGACGATTCCGAGCCGAGAGCTCAGCAAAATCGCGCCAATGCCCGCCATCAGGCCGGAGAGGGCGAAAACCGAGATGATCACACGCTCATTGGGCACCGCCGCATAGCGTGACGCCGAGGCGTTCGTGCCAATCGAAAAAACCCATCGTCCAAACACCGTCCGATGCAGAAGAACCCCGGCCAGAAGGGCGACAACCAGAAACGCGGCAAGCGGCCATATGCCCGGCACTCCCGATTGGTCAACACCCTTGAAGCCGACGGGCAGCTTGACCGAGTTCGGGCCTAAGAACGCTTGTGCCGCGCCCCGATAAGCCGCCAGCGTGCCAAGGGTGACCAAGAATGAAGGCAACTGCAGGCGAGCGACTAAGACCCCGTTCAGCGCCCCGAGGAAGGTCCCAAACGCCAATGAGAAAAGGCATCCCGGAACTATTCCGACTCCACCTTCGATGAGCCGCGAAGTGAGGCAGGCGGTGAGAATCAGGTTCGAAGCGACGGAGAGATCGATGTTGCCGCTCACGATCACAAATGTGACCCCCAAGGCCAGCAACCCAATCTCCACATACTGGCTGGAAGACTCAAGCAGGTAGCCGAAATCCCGGAAGTTGGGTAGCAAAACCGAAGCGACGACGATCGCGACGACGAGCAGAGACAGCGGCACAAGATCGCGCTTGCTCAAGTCGTCCTCCGGCGGCGGGTGACGCCGTCGATCAGGATAGCGACGAGAATGACCAACCCATAGGTGAGCATCTGCCAGTTCGCGTCGATGCCCATCACGGAAAGACCAACGTTGATCATCGAGAGCAAGAGGCATCCGAGTAGGACTCCGATAACGGAACCCGACCCGCCCGTGAGCTTCGCCCCGCCGATGGCGACGGCGGCGATGACAGTGAGCTCAAAGCTCTTGCCCGCGCTCTCGGGGTTCACGAAGCCATAGCGGGCCGCGTACATCACGCCGGCCAAACCCGCCAGGGCCCCCGAAACCATGTAGACGCTCAAGTTCACCCACTTGGCGTTGATGCCGCGCAAGTGAGCGGCGTCGGGATTGCTGCCGTATGCGAAGAGATTGCGGCCAGGTCGGCTGTATTTAAGGAACGCGGCCGTGAGTCCGGCTGCGACCAAGGAAAGCACGAGGAGCCAAGAAATCGTTAGACCCCCGACACCAACCCCATTCTTTGCCAAGTCAGTTAGGCCGTCGGGGATCATTGAGCTGTCGATCTGATCACCCTTACTCAAAAGGAATGTGAACCCGCGGTAAGCAGCCAAGGTCCCGATAGTGACGATGAGCGGCGAGAGCCGACCCCAAACAACGAGAGCGCCGTTGACAAGTCCCAAACCCAAGCCGGCCCCAATGCCAATCACAAAGATGAGAGGCAAAGGTATTTGCGGATATCTGTTCATCGTGAGGCCCGCCGCGATCCCGGCAAAGCCGAGGATAGAGCCGATGCTGATATCGATCCCTCGGGTGAGGATCACCATAAGCTGCCCCATCGCCGCCATGGCGATGAGCGGCATCCAGAGCAGAATGCTGTCTAGATTTCTTGGCTGCAGGAACCGGGGCTCCTTGAGCGCGATCGCCGTACCGACGAGAATAACGAGCGCGAGGGGGAAGAGTACGGGGGAAACGGTGACCTGCTTTCGGCTCGTCTTAGTCTGAGTTTCACCCTTCCGCTTGGAGGATGCCGCGGCCGACATGATCGATTCTTCGGTTGCATCCTTAGCATCGAACTCTTGGACAAGGCTCCCTTCCCGCATGACAAGAATCCGATCGCTGAGGCTGAGAACCTCGGGCAGATCACTAGAGATCATCAGCACGGCGAGGCCATCGTCCGCTAGCTGCCGAACTGCCTTGTGCACCTCATGCTTAGCCCCGACGTCAACGCCTCGCGTCGGCTCATCCAGGATCAGAAGTTTTGGCTGCGTCATGAGCCATTTCGAGAGGACGACCTTCTGCTGGTTGCCGCCCGACAGCTCGACCACGGGCTGCTCGAGGCTGCGCCGAA
>JBKJIP010000401.1:0-4408 GCA_046598515.1 Fimbriimonadaceae bacterium
CGACCGGCGGATTCGGTGGGCTGCATGCGCGCCTTATTCGAAGGTTAAGACGACCTTGCCCGCCTTGCCGGCTTTCATTTGTTCCATCGCCTTTTGGAACTCGGTGTAGTGCATCACGTCCGTGACAACCGGGTCGAGGTGCAGCTTTCCGGAGGCCAGAAGGGCACCCATCTGATCCCACGTCTCCCAGATCTTGCGGCCGACGATGCCTTGGAAATCGATGCCCTTGAAGATGAGCTGGTTCATGTCGATCTCCTGCATGTTCTTGCCGAAGACTCCGAGCTGCGAGATGCGTCCGCCCGGTCGCGTGTGGTCGATCGCGAGAGCGAGCGAGGAGGGATGGCCCGACATTTCGAGCGTAGCGTCCACACCGCCCGGAGCGATCTTCTTTAGCTCGGCATTTACGTCGTCCGTCTGAGGATTAAGAACGACGTCGCAGCCCATTTGGCGAGCGAGGTCGATCCGGAACTCGCTAATCTCGGTCCCGATCACCTTCTCCGCGCCGAGGGCCTTGCAGATAGCGACGGCGAATAGGCCGATGGGGCCCATGCCCGTGATCAGAATCGTCTGTCCTTCCACGGGGCCGGCCATGACGGTGTGGACCCCGTTGCCGAGCGCATCCTGGAAGGACGCGATCTTCGGCGGGATGGAACGATCGGTGGGCCGCGCGTTCATCGCGGGAATGACCGCATGAGAGGCGAATCCGCCGTCGACGTCTACGCCGAGGATCACCGTGTTCACGCAGACATGACCCTGCCCGCTGAGACATTGCTTACAGTGGCCGCAAACGATGTGCGATTCGCTCGCGACGAAGTCACCGACATGCCGATCGGTGACGCCTTCGCCGACTTCGACGATGGTGCCGCAGAACTCATGCCCGATGATCCGCACGGGTTTGATGCGCGACGCGGACCAGGCATCCCAGCTGTAAATATGAAGGTCGGTGCCGCAAACGGAAGCCGCCTCTAGCTTGAGCTTGACCGTGCCCGGACGCACGCTAGGTTCATCAACTTCGATGATCTCGACGCCAGGCTCAGGCCGCGTCTTCGCAATGGCTTTCACTGGGGGGAAAGTTTACTTGGGGGACCGTGTTTGGGGTTTTGGGCGGCTTTGTCGGCCCGCCCGCCCGGAGATGGAGCCGAACCTCCTTCGGGCTATCGCCCTCGTCGTGTTCGGCCCCATCTCCGGGTTTTGTTTTGGTGGCCCGCTACCCCGGGTCTTCGGTCGGCCCGTTGGCCCGACCTGCGACGCCGGGGCTAAAAATCTCCGACCGCCTCCGCGGTCGATGGCTTGCTTCGCTCGCCGAGGATCACCGTGGCACCGGCTTCCAGCCGGTGTGTCCCCCAGGCTTCCAGCCTGGAGTCCAAAATGCTACTGAAGAGGAGCCAAATGTGGCCCGCGGATGCTCGCGCCGCGGCGACGGCTTCCTGCTCGCCGACAAGGTTCTCCCGCAAAGGCGCAAAGTCGCAAAGGGAGAGTTCTGTGGCCCTCTGTGTCTCCCTCTGCGGTTAAAGAACCCTCCGCACAGAAGTAAGCCGGACATTTCATTGCAGCCAATGTGGGCCGCGGATGCTCGCGCCGCGGCGACGGCTTCCCGCTCGCCGACAAGGTTCTCCCGCAAAGGCGCAAAGTCGCAAAGGGGAGAGTTCTGCGACCCTTCTGTGTTACCCCTTCTGCGGTTAAAGAAACCTCCGCACAGAAGAAAGCTGGACTCTATCATGGATGCCAATGTGGGCCGCGGTTGATCGTATCGCGGGGGGTGGGGAAAGGGAGCGATGGCTAAGGGAAGCTTGGGAGGTTTTCTCCCCACCCCCCGGCCCCCTCTCCGCGAGATGAACCCTCGCGGAGAGGGGAGAACTACTGAATCCCGAAGACCGAAACCTTGCCCAATGTCCCGCCGTCCGTCCCCCGATTCACGATCCGCACATACCGTCCCTTCAAGGGCGGCCCGTAGTAGTCGAACGACCCCGCTCCGTTCCAACGCCACGCCGAGTCGTAATCCCGGTAGAACAGATTCGCGGCCTTCGGATCCTGCCCTTCGCTTCGAACCTGGATATCGAAGGACTTCCATGGCGAACCCGCCAGAGTCACCCGCCCGATCGTCTGATCCCCTCCGAGGTCGATCTCGATCGCCTCGCCCTTCTTCGCAGGCAAGGTGATGTCCGCCGCATTCGCTTTCCCCGCCGCCAAATCAACCCCCGCGATCGGCTTGGACGGCACGTTCAGGCGAAGTTGGTGGATAACAAGCGCTTTCTGGCCGCGATGGAAGGCATTCACCAACTGCCAAATCTTCACGTCGGTGACCACGTTCACTCCGTTGTGCGCCACCTTCACTCGCAGCAGCCCATTGCCGCCCGCAGGATCGATTTCCCCGAAGGGGTTTGCCTTCAGCATGTGGTCGGTCACGGTCGTCTCACTCGTCACCGGCTGCGCTGGCACGTTCACTGTAGACGAGTTCACCGTCTTGGTCTCAGACATCGAAACCGTCGGCTTGCCCTGGAATCTGGAAGGACCTTCCACACCCGCCGTCACTTGAACCACGGTCACATCCGCGTCCACGATCGGCTTGCCGGCCATATCCCGCAAGTCCAAAATCAGTCCGGAAGGGACATCGAACAGATAATCCCCGGGCACGCTGCTGCGCTTGCCCAGGTTGCTCATGAGAGCGGCGGCGTCGGTCATCGAGAAGAGGCCCGTCGCTTCGAGAAGCCCTTGATCGTAAATCGGGTTGAAATCTGGCTCCGTGGCGATCGTGGCCGTCGGCGGATAGATTACGTCGGCACGACTGTCGCCATAGCCCATGATTCCCGGGAACCGGTCAGGCCGGCCAAGCGGCGGAAGCTCGACGAGCCCCATCTGCCGCGCCATCTCGCGGATGAGTTCGATGTCGGGACCCAGTTGAACCGGCTTCGCCGTGAGCACTAACTGGATGTCGACATTCGGATTCGCCGGAGCCGTGTCCGCGATCGTGATCTTCTGGAGCCGGACGCGCTCGAGGATGCCGTTCGGGCAGATCGAGTAGCGCGAGTAGTTAAAGTAAGTCTCGTTGAGCGCCGCGATCTGATATTGAGCCCAGTCCTCGAAGCACTTCGAACCGTTCGGATTGGCCGCCCCCGCCACCTGATCGTAAACCGCCTTCGGCACTACGATCTCGGCGGTAAGTCCGTTTTGTGCGATTTCGAGCCGGTTGTTCGCCCGATTCGCGTCCACGCCCTTCGTGAAAAGCTTGAAGCCGATTGTCGTGATCCGGTGATCGAGGTGATAGTTCTTGAACGGCACCGTGACTTTCATCGTCGTCTGCTGACCGGGCTCCAAACGGGCCTGCGAACTGACGATTTCGGGGGTGACATCGTTCTGCAGCCATTGCGCATCGAAGGTGTCGGCGGCGGTGTCGCCGATGTTCTTGATGTGGGCGGTGTAGGTCACTTCCTCGCCGTCCGCCGGCCAGCGCTTGGCCGTGGCCGAGGGTGCGCTTTCCAGTCGGGGGTATTCAGGCGTTCGCTCGATGAGAGTGACCGCCAAATCGGGCCCCTTCAGCGCTTCTCCCGCCGTAACGCCGAGCGTCAAAGTTGGCCGGTCCAGTGAGGCCGTGCCGCTCAAGAAATCGACTTTGGCTTCGAACTGAATCGCGAGCCCGTAGTAATCCTGCGGTCGATCGATCCGCTTCTGGATTCCCGCCGCTAGCCCCTCGATGCGATAGGTCAGATCATCCACTTTCGCTAGCGTCACGCCCGTATAAGCCTCGGAGTCTTCATCGCCTCTCGCGCCCGTCGCTTGCCAAGGAATGTTCTCTCTCACGCCGATGCGACGCGAGCGATAGGTCGCCGCCCACATTCCGGGATCACGGGTATTCCGCAGAATCCCACCGATCGTGTTAAGCGGCCCCTCATTCCAGGGTTTCTTCACCAGTCGAACCGATTTCAGCTTCGGATCGCCCTTGATCAAGCCCAAGGTAAGGCTCGCGGAATCGATCTTCGCGTTCGGCCCTACCGCCCGCTGAATGTCGCGAAAGTCGATCATGATCGTCCGCCCATCGCCGCCCACCAGTGTCGAACTCGCCCCCTGGGGCGTGTCCGGCTGGTCAACGTCGAGCGTCGTGTCATCCACGGTCCAATACTTATAGGCCGGTAAACCAGTCAAAGGCTTGACTTCGAGGCCGCGCTGAAGCACGATCGTGGTCGGTTGACCCGCGATGAGCAGGGCGGTTAAAGCGGAGAGCATTGGCATGAGTTTACAGGCCGAGGCGATCCCACATCGCATCGACCTTTGCTTTTACGTCGTTCGACATCGTGATGAGTTTCGGATAGTCCCGATTAAATCCGTTCTCGCCTGGCCATTTGTGGGTGCAGTCAAAGCCGATCTTGCCCCCAAACCCCATCGCCATCGAGGCGTGATCGAGCTGATCGAC
>JBKJIP010000410.1:0-5537 GCA_046598515.1 Fimbriimonadaceae bacterium
TGATCCCAGAGAGACTGCAACTCTTTGTGGGCGGCCGCGGGCGTGAGCTTGGAGCCATGAAGCTTCGTCATCGCTTCTTTCAAAGACTCCACCGTTTCATCGTCACCCGAAACAAAAGCCCAGTCCTTCCGGGTTTTGAAATCGCCCTCGTAGTCGAGAATCGCGTAGATGTCGTCACTCGGTTTGTCCCCAACCTCCGCGAAGAGGGCGCGCAGCACAAACGGCGCCGACGAGAAATCCGCGAAAGCTCTCTTGATGGGAGTGCTCAGGGCGGAGACGACGCGGCGGATGGTGACATCCTTCTCGCTCCGGTTGAAGCCTTCTTGATGGGCGAAATCGAGGGCGGCTATGCGCAGGGACTCGACATCCGACTGCTGTCCGATCGCGCTGTAGGCCAGCTGATCGTAGATTTCGAAGATCTTGCGCGTGTACCGGCGATAGGTGAAAAACATGATCCCGTCCTCGATCGAGAGGGCGAGGATGGGCGAGCCGGTTTGGAGACGGCCCTCAATGAATGACATGCGATGGCCGATGCCTTCCTGCCAGTCGTATGGGGTGAGCATTGCTACAGTTATACGCTAGTCTTCGTGAACATATACCAGTCGTGGATTTCCAGCGGGCGGGACTGCGTATGCCGTTCGGTGATGTCGTGGCGCAGCGTCGCGCTTAGGCCCGCCTCGGCGGCAGTTTTCTTAACCGTCTCCTCGGTGAAAAAGGACACGCCGGGATACACCCACTCTTCGTCCATCGAGTCCTGTTTGTTCTTGGTGCCGTGATTGCCGAAAGCGTTGCCTTCCGCGAGAACGAGCGATGCGAAAATCCTCCCCTCCGGAGCGAGGGACGAACCAACGTTCTTCAAAAACAGTGGCAGCTGCCAGTGGGCGGCGTGAGACAGGATCGAGTGGGAGAGAACAAAGTCGAACTCGCATCCCGCTGCGGATGGGTCGAAATCGAGGTTATCGAAGAAGCGGGGCTTCTTCTGGGACGCGATTGCCCGGAAGACCTTGCGCTCCAGGGCCAAATCAACCAGCCATGTGTTGGGCTCGATGCCCACATACCGATCTGGATTGAGTCGCTCGATGAGGAATGAGCCAGCGCTGAGGCAACCGCAGCCAACTTCGAGAACTCGGCTCGATGGAACAGCCCCTTCCGCAAAGAGAATCTCCGCTTGCATTCGCCCCGATATAGGATCGGTGGCGACGAACTTTTGGGCGTCGTAATAGGTCCGTTTACCCGTGATCCGACGAACGATGGAGTTCGTTTGCTTCTGGACGAATTTGAGGAATGGGTGCACCTCGTCGTGCATGCGGAAGAGTATAAACCTTCACAGTTTGATTCTCAAGTCGCAATAGCCAAATCGTAAAAAATCGGGATAACGGCTGAGCTATCGAACGAGGCCCAACATGGGCAAGAAGAGCCACAAACATCCGAACGTGACCAGGATGCCAATGACGTCGATGATCGCTCCCGTCTTGATCATCTGGCGGCCGGGAATGAGTCCCGTAGAATAGACGATCGCGTTCGGTCCAGTGCTGATCGGCAACATGAATCCGAGACTGGCCCCGAGAGCCACGCCGAGAACAGGTGGGATCGGCGAAACGCCGGCTCCCTGAGCCAAACCGATGGCGACCGGCACCAAAACGGTCGCCGCCGCCGTGTTACTCGCGATTTCACTGAGCAAGACGGCTATCACAACGGCAAGGAAAGTGATCGCCCAGACCGAATCCGCTCCGGCTGCAGCTGCAGCGGCGCGTCCGAGTCCAGCGGCCAACCCTGTTGAGAACATGGCCTGACCCAGGGCAACACCCGCCCCGAAGACGAGGATGATTCCCCAGTCGATCTTCACCGCTTCCTGCCAGGTCAGCGTGGGACCCTGTCCCGTGGGCAAAAGAAACAGCAGGGCCGCGGCCATAAGGGCGGCTACGGAGGGGGGCAGAGCGGACTGGAGGTCTTTGGCAAACTGGAACTTGGGGCCGAACGCCATGGCTATGAGGTCAGGCACCGTCCATAGCAAAACAGCAATCACAAAGGCGATCATCACGTTGCGCTCGCGGACAGTGAAACGACCAAAGGTCTTCAGCTTCTCGCGCGCGGCCCCGATCGCGTCCTCAGTGTGAGGAGCATCCTTGCCGAACATTCGCCAAAGAACCAACCAGCAGAAGAATGTCATCACGATCGTGATCGGCATCGCGAATCCCATCCATTCGATGAAGGATATCCGGTGACCCGTTGCAGTCTCGATATTCGTAAGGCCGATAAGGTTCGGAGGCGTACCGATCGGAAAACCGACAGCCACGCTCGACCCCCAAGTCAGCATGAGCATCACTGCGGTTCCGTAACGGGAACCCTTGTCCGCCACTCCCAGCGCCGCAAGCATGCTGATGCCGATGGGCATGAGCATGGCCGTCGTCGCCGTATTCGATACAAACAAGGAGATCAGACAGGAGATCCAACCGAGTGAGAAAAGGAGCCTCGAGGCAGAGCCGCTGGCCCAACGTTTGCTGAGGATGAAGTAGGCGAATCGGTCGCTGATCCCACTCACCTCCATGCCTTTGGCGAGAATGAAGCTGCCGATGAAAAGAGGAACGATCTGATCTCCGAAGGCGGTGAAGACCTCCTTCTCTTTGAATCCGCCGAAAAGAACAAGCAGACACATGCCAACGAGGCCGGTCACGGCCAGCGGAAGCATCTCGGTAATCCAAAGGGCGACGGTGGCGGCGAATATCCCGCCGATCATCCTTTGCTGGTGGGTGTAGCCGATAATTTCGACCTTATCGATCACTTGTATGTGATCCAATTGGCCAAGTCCGAAGTAGACCAGGGCGAATGCCAAAAAAGGTGACAAAACACGCAGGGCCTTCATCGCATAATGAGGACGGTTCGAATTGACCAAAATAAGCTCGTGAGTTGGCTGGATCTTGCTCCGGATGAATCGAAAGGGATACGCATCGCCGTTGTCGGCGGCAATATGCGGGAGTCCTTGTTGCCTGGCATGCTTCAAGCCGTGCTTACGGCAATGGAAGTGCCCCACGAGGTCGTGCCGCTCCAAGTCGACGAGAACGGTTTCGAAAGCTGCATTCAGCATCTCCGGGCGATCGGATTTCGCGGTGCTGCGATCGGTTCGCCGCACAAGGTCATGGCGGCCCGCATGGCGGAGAAATACTTCCTTGTTCGGACCGCGCTCGGATTGGCCAACGGTCTCAGATTCGAGGAGACGGGGATCTATGGGCAGAACACCGAGTCCCCGGCGATCACATCGCTATTGAAGGGCATCGAGCCGGCAACCGCGATGATGATGGGCGCAGGATCAGGTGCCCGCTCCGTCGCCGCGGGCCTGATGGACTCGGGGTGGAAAGTTCGCATTTGGAATCGTAATGGGCTGCGAGCGCGCATGATGCAATCGACGATGGAGCGTTACGGCCATCTCGAGCTCATTCCCCACCCGGAGCCCATCGGTTGCTCTCTCGTTGTCAACGCAACGCATCTGGGCACACGAGCCGGCGAAAAACCGCCGGTTAACTGGTCCCGGGCGACAAGAGGAACGATCGCAATGGATTTGGTCTATCGCCGGATTCCAACCGAGTTTCTGCGCGAAGCCGCGAACCGGGGATTTACGACCATCGACGGACGGCAGGTCGTCGCCGAGAAAACGGCCCTCTGCCTCGAATGGTGGCTTTCTCGTACCGATGTGCCGCGCGAGCCGCTTTTGCGAGCGGCGGGGTTGAAGGTTTAGTCATGCCAGTTCTCGCGTTTCTCGGAATCTTGGCGTTCATAGGGGCATTCGTGGGTCTCATCGCCTGGGCGGCCAAAGCCTCGTTCGCCCAAGCGAAGAAGAGGGCGCAGGACTTGTCGGAGTTCGGGCAGAGCATCGGCATGCGCCTCGTGGATGGCTTCGCTCCCAATGCGACCGCCTTTCACATGCACAGACTGCCGATCAACTTTACAGCGGTTACGGAGTATCCGGTCATCAAGATGTTCCGAACATACGCCTGCCGTATTTCCAATGTGCTCGAAGGCAAGGACGACCGTGGCCGGTCCATGCGATCGTTCGATGCGCAGTACACGGTGAGCACGGGCAAATCTTCAACGACCTACTTTTTCACCATCGCGTCCATCGACACAAAGTCGCTAATCCCCGATCTGGCGATCGAAACCGAGGGTTTCTGGGATAAGGTGAAGGCCGCTTTCGGTGTTATCGATCTTCAGGTCGGAAATGAATCTTTCGACAAGACTTTTAGGGTGACATGCGCCGACGAAGCCTTCGCTCGATCACTGATCATGGCGGAAATGCAGGATCGCCTCCTCGCAAATCGGGAGTTCACCACGTACATCTCCGCCGGAAAGGTCATTGTCGTCAAGTCTTTCTCGGTTGCGACGACGAACGAGATCGGCCGCATGCTCGATCACGTCGATTTCATCGCCGACCGAGCTGTGCGCCCAGAACCACTAAGCCAGGTTCGCTACGCCCTGCATCACAGCACGCCCGTGAACATCGACGAAGTTGAGCGGCAAGTCAACGAGTTTCCCGAATAGTGGCGTAACTGATCGGAGAGCCGAATTCGTTCATGGAATTACCATGAACCAACTGACCGACCAATCTTATCTGAGTCATGTTCAGGACGAACTGCTATCAATCGAAAAGGGATTCTGGGAGCGCGGGAACGAGCCGGGCTACTATCAGGAATTTATGGCCGATGGCGGATTGGCCGTCCTCGAGCCGGGTGTCATGACCAAAGATCAAGCTATCGACATGACCAGCATCTCCAAGCCATGGAAGGGTGTTTCGTTTACCGATCTTCGGGTCCAGCCGCTTAGCGCCGACTGCGTGGCACTTATCTACAATGCAGCCGGCAATCGCCCAGATAATCAGGCACCCTATCAGGCGCGAGTGAGCTCCATCTACCAGCGACGAAACGGAAAGTGGCAGATCGCCTTGCATCAGCAGACGATGGTCGAGCCGCCGAAGGCGCTACCTGCTCACTAATGATCGAAACGGTAAGGGGGCGTGAAAACGCCCTCTTCCGTGATAATCCCCGTGATCAGTTCGCCCGGGGTCACGTCGAAGGCCGGATTGTAGACGCCGATTCCTTCCGGCGCAACTCGCACTCCGTCGATCACGGTCAGTTCGTCCGCCGTTCGCTCCTCGATCGGAATCTCATCTCCGCTCGTCAGCGATGGGTCCAGCGTGGACGATGGGGCGGCGATGTAGAAGGGGATACCGTGATGCTTCGCCAGCACGGCGAGAGAATAGGTGCCGATCTTATTCGCCGTGTCGCCATTGGCTGCAATACGGTCCGCGCCTGCGATGACCAGATCGATCTTGCCGGCTCGCATAAGGGATGCGGCAGCGCCGTCGGCGATGCTCTGGAAGGGGATGTCCTCGGCGTTGAGTTCATAGGCGGTCAGGCGAAGGCCCTGCATACGGGGGCGGGTTTCGCACGAATACACGAAGATATCTTTGCCCTCGTAGTGCGCGGAGCGGATGACACCGAGGGCGGTGCCGTGGCCGGCGGTGGCCAGGCTCCCCGTGTTACAAA